>JALSQH010000097.1 GCA_026985515.1 bacterium | reverse complement strand
TGGCAGCATTTGCAGGAGGAATTGCAAGCGTAACCATAGCATACTTCATATCAAGACCCCTTCTTTCCCGGGAATCTCTGATCCTCGCAGGAATTGTGATTAATGTTATTTTCTCTTCAATAATTCTCTTGATCTACTACATAGCTCCCCGGGGGGTCATTATAGAGATACTTCACTGGATAATGGGTAACATAACTGTCCAGCCCATCACATCCCTTATCTACATTTCCATCGTGAGCATGGTTATCATAATCATTCTGTGGTTATTTGGAAGGGAAATTGACATCCTTTCCCTCGGAAGAGAAGAAACCATTTCTCTCGGAATAAACTATGATTTGATTTTCTCATCAGTCGTTGTTACTGCCACACTTCTCACCTCAACCATTGTTGCCATTACCGGACCCATTGGATTTGTGGGGCTTATAGTTCCCCACCTTCTACGCAATGGTGGATTTAGAAGAGCGAGGGAAGCCATCATTTTCAATTACTTCGCTGGAGGAATAATTCTTTCTCTGAGCGATGCTCTTTCAAGAGTTATCCTTCTCTCTTCGGAGCTCCCCGTGGGAATAATTACCGCAATTATGGGAGGAATTTTTCTTCTCTGGATAATAAAAAAAGCCAGCCACAATGGGCTGGCCTGAAAATTACTTGACTTCCACTTTGATCTGCTTCGGTTTGGTTTCAGGTTTCTTTGGTATGGTAATTTCCAGAACACCGTTTTTGTAGGTTGCCTTTATCTTCTCAACATCCACAGTATCGGGAAGCGTGAAAACTCTTTGAAATGTACCATAGAATCTTTCTATTCTGTGGTAGTTGTTCTTCTTTTCCTCATCCTCAAATTTCTTTTCTCCCTTGATCACCAGGGAATTATTTTCGACTTTCACTTCAATATCCTTCTGATCCATTCCGGGCAGATCAGCCTTCACCACAATGTTATTCTCATCTTCGTAAATATCTACCGGAGGAATCCATGATGAGGATGTTAAACCTTCTTCACCCATTCTCCTTGAAATTTCAGATTCAAAGAGTCTATTTAACTCATCCTGTAACCTCAGCAGATCTTTGAAAGGATCCCACCTTGTCAGTGCCATAGTATCACCTCCTTTCTTTTGGTTTTTTTATTTAATCAGTCATTTAATCTATCTTTTTAAAGGTTGTCCCTCCACAGGTGGGACAACCGGTCAGTTTCCCACCTTTATGTTCAACAACTCGTCCACATCTGATGCATTCATATTTACCCGCAGGTAGATCACCTGCGTCATACAATCCATCAAGCTCTTTTCCATATCTTAGAAGTGAATCTGCTGCATTTTTCAGAGCAGAGGTAAGCCAGCTTCTTGTTCGAGCTATAGCCTCCTTTACCTGAGGCTTCTCGAAAGTTTCTTTAAAAAATTCCGCAAAATCTTTACTTAGATACTCAAGATCTTTCCCTATTTCTCCAATTGTCTTTTCTAACTCGGAGGCTGTTTTTTCACCGCTCTTTCTTACCTCTTCTTTTAATTTTTCAAGTTTTTCAAGCAGTTCCTCTTTTAATTTTTCTCTTTCTTCAAGTTTTCTTTTTTCTGCCATTTCCTTTACCTCCTGTAAAATAATTTAACCGTGAAAGAGACCTTTTCAAGGTGCCTCTAAAAAAGGGGGAATAGAAATTTCATGTTTTAAATGAATAAAAAGCTTCAAGCTTGACAATAAGAAATTAAAATTGTATATTTTCCTCTAACCACCAGAAAAATGCGAGGTGGAAATGAGGTCAACTATCAGAACCGTTTTTGTTATTATTCTGGCCACGATACTCCTTTTCAGCTGTACCGGTAAAAACAGGGAAAAGAAACAACCGGAAAACAGTAGCGAATTTACAGGACGAATTATGGCTGGAGTTTCAATGGGTGGCTATGGAGCAGCATATTTAGGTACAAAATATTCCAGGATGTTTGATATAGTTGCAATAATGGGTGGACCTACAGACTGGGGTTATCTCCTGTGGCACATCCGACACAATCTGATGGGTGGATTCCTTCCATCTGAGAAAAATGACCCGATAACTTACGAAAAATGGTTCACAGGTATAGACGACATCTTTGACAGGGATTCCCATCTTAAACTCATAAAAGATCTTGTCCTGGCTTTTGGAAATTTTCTTGTATATAACCCATACTCCACCTACTGGCCCCCACCCGTTACTAATGGAGATATTGACTTAATCAAGAGAATTACTCAAAAAGGGTGTCCTGCTCCTCTGGTTCTCAATGACTTTTACGACGGTGAGTACAACAACCCTGAACATCCCTTCTGTCAATCCTATTCCGGACATATCCCACCAGATGAAAAAGGACTCTGGCCCGTTATAACCTACTGTGATGGAAATGACGTGAACAGAAATGGTATCTTTGATGATCCTGACCCGGATGTACCTGTGGAAGTTGGTCTCGCAGTGGACTGCAATGGAAATGGGAAAAGAGATAAGGGTGAACCTGTCATAAGACAAATATCGGAACCGTTTCTGGATTACGGAAGAGATGGAATACCTGATCCAGAAGAACCAGGCTATGATCCAGTCACCAATCCCGATCCAGACCATGATGACTACAACTTCTGGACAAATCCAACGGGAACAGAGGGGAATTTAGTATATGATGGCCCGGGACCGATAAGCTACGATAATCCCCAGACAGGACCGGGTGAACCCTTTGAAGACACTGGAATAGATGGCATTTATGGTACAGAAAATTCACCGTACGATTATGGTGAGGGAAACGGGAAATTTGATTACAATCCCAATATATACAACATGTTCAGAGCTGACCCATACACTCTCCTTGATAATGTGGATTTCAGGCACACCAAATTTTATCTTGATGCCGGTGTTAAAGACACCTTCTTCTTTCAGGAGGGTGCAAAGAGGTTCATTGGAAAAATAAAATATCTCACAAATGGAGATGCAGCGATTTACAACGGCTTTGATCAGATACCTCATTATCCCGGAGATGAAAACATATTCTTCAGAATTGACTGGAGCAAAACACCAGATAATTTTCTGGTTCTGTATGGACACCAGAACCTGACCATTGACCAGGCAAAACACAGGGGTGGAGATGGCGGCCATGTGGGTAACTTCTCACAGGTTGTTATGAGGGTTCTTGGAATTTTCATGTACATTTCCCACCATATTCCTCCTCAATATTCGTACCTCGAAACCTCAACTGAAATTGGCAAGGCATTTGTTGATGGTTTTAAGAGCAAGATTCTGGGAGTTTACAGGGAATTCTCTGTGACCCTCCCCCCAGGTTATGATGATTTCCCGGAAAGATACTATCCTGTGGTATACTTTCTTCACGGGTATGGAATGAAAGCAAGTGATATGTGGCAGACAGGGCTGGTTCTGACATATCTGATGGCTATGGGTAAATTAAAACATATGATTATAGTTTTTCCCGATGGTCACAGTGTCAAAAAGGTGCAGGGAAGTTTCTTTGTTAACCATGTTGACAATTCAGGTCAGGATGGTTACAGGTACGAAGACTATATAATCAAAGAGCTCATCCCATATATTGAAAGTAAATACAGAACCGTACCCACATTACTGAAAATGAAGGGAGAAAAGTGACTCACTCATCAAAGTCAGAGAAGAATTCAAGCTGGGTACTTTCAGAAGGTTCAAGTTCGGAACTTTCGTAGGGCTCCACAAATAAAAACCTGTCGTAATGTTTGAGATAGCCGGTCCATCTGTCATCAGATGTATCTCTGATTTCCTTCATATGAGAGTGAAAACTCTCAATTTTTGAATCAAGATCATCAGCATAATGAACAATTAGAGCCTCTATGGTTTTGGGCCTCTTGGGAGAACCAAATTCATAATTTCCGTGATGACTTGCGATAATGTGAAGAATATGCAATCTCAGAAGTTCAGGAAATCCTTTTATGGACTTTATTTTTTCATCAACCATCTGGATTCCCTGGATAATATGTCCGAGAAGTCTTCCCTCATCAGTATAGTTGAAACTCTTCTCATATGAAAGTTCTTTTATTTTCCCCACATCATGCAAAAAAGCTCCCACAAGAGCCACCTCATGATTGAAACTCTCTCCGTAAAACCTCCTATAATGTTCAGATAGCTTTACCACTGCCTTCATCACCGAAAGTGTATGTTCCGCAAGTCCACCAATATAGGCATGGTGAAGAGACTTGGCCGCAGGAACAGTGAGAAACTTTTCCATGAAATCCTGGTCTTTTAGGAAAAGATCAACCAGTTCAATTAAATAAACATCCCTCAGATACATGTTGAAAAGAGCATTAAACTCCCTGATTAACTCCTTCTTTTCCCTTCTCCTTCCCGGGAAAAAATCTTCAAAATTCCATTCCTCTTCGCTTCTCATAATTTTTATCAACTTTATCTGTAACTTACCCTGATATGTCTGGGTCCATCCATCAATCATTACCACATCATTCACTTCAAAAAGTTTTGAAAAATGCTCCACATTTTCCCACAATCTCGCCTCAACATCCCCTGTTTTATCTGAAAGGAGAACAATCAGGTAGGGTTTTCCCTGTCTGTCAATGGCCATCACCTTGTTCTTTACAAAGAAAACACCCTGAATCCTTTTCCCCGAAGAAAGATCCTTCACAAAGATTTCCTTCAATACAATTCCCTCCTGTTACTCGACAAGTTCCACTCTAAATGGAACAAAATTGGTTGTTTTTCTGTAAAAATCGCTTGAGGATTTCCACATCACTCCGATTCTTTCAGATAACAGCCTGATATTTCTCAATTTTTCCTTTATTAAATCAATTTCACGATGGTGTAAAGGACCCTTTAAAAGTTCATCTATTTCCTCAATATTTCCTTTAAACAATTCATAAAGATCCCGGGCAGCCCGTAAATTGGCTTCAATGAATCTCAGGGGCACTACAAAATTCTTTTCTTCAGCCTTTTTCTTTAAATCTTCCAGATTTAAAATTGCCTCAGAAACTCTGGTGGAATACTCCTTTATTTCACCTTTCACATATTTTCTGAAATCGAATTCAAGAGGTAAACTCAAATTCCCCTCTGGAGTTACAGAAAGAGAATAGTATGAAAAGGGAAATTTTAACTTTCTGGCAACCTCACTCACCTCTTTCCGGGTGGGGGAAGTTACAGGTGAACCCCCATACAGGTTATGAACCTGGAGTGAAAATAAAAGGATAACTAACAGTAACACTGCCCTTCTCTGGTCTTGGAAATCGCCATCTTCTTATCATTCTTAAAATACATGATTCAACAGCCTCATTGTGCATCGTCGTGGACTGTATTCTCGCTTTCTTTACCCTTCCATCCCTGCCAATTGTGAAAAGAACAACAATTTTCCCCTGTAATTTGGGGTTTCTCTTCAACTCCTTTTCATAACAGTATTTAACTCCATTAATATTCCTTCTAACCGTTCTTCTGATAACTTCTCCGGCAAGGGCTCCGCTGATTTTACCACCACCAAGATTTATGGATGCTCTAACTCTTCTGATCTTTTTACTTCCAAGAGCAACCTTCTGTCCGGGACCCACTCCAAGGCTTCCAATATCAGCCGATGCAACCGCCCCTCCCACTCTCGTTTTTTTAATGGCCTCTATGTCCATCCCTGCTTTGGCAGTTTCCACACCTCCCATACTTGACAGCACCTGATCAAGGTCACCAATGGAATTGGCCGCACTTACAACATCCTTAACTATTCCCTGACCACCCTTTGATGTGAGAATTGCAATAACCCCAACATGCCTTATCTTTCTTCTGATAGCTTCTTTCCTGGCCTTTTCACTTACATTACCAGTTGCAGCCTTCTCCTGTTCTTTTGTCTCTTCCATCTTCTGGGCTTTCGTCTGTTTCTCCTCTTTCTTCTCCCCTGTACCGACTTCCTTCTTTTTCTCGGGCTTGGGTACATTTTCCACAATTAATTTTGCAAACCTCGTGGGGATAGCTGTTATATCTGCCTTTTCAGGAGGAAGCTTCATACTTCCCAGAATCCCCATCATAACCACTGCAATTACAACAGATATAGAAAGAATGACAAAATAAACAAAAGCTGTCCTCTTCCGCATTTCATGGAAATCAAAATAACCAACTGAAGGTCCACCAGCACCGGCAAGAGAAAGGGGTTGAGCGGATGTCACAGTTTGCTTTTGTCTGGTTTTTCCCTCTGCGACTTTACTTTCGCTTTTTTCCCTGCTTTCAGAGTATCTCTTTTCTATCTCTGAGACTCTGTTTTCACCTGCAATGACCACTTTTAAATTCTGATTCTCAATTTCTACCAGTGTGGAGGGATCAACTATTCCCCAGATCAATCCCTGAGATTCCTTACCAATTCCCTTCTGAACAAGTTCATCAATAGAATATCTGCCAGATCTTTTCTCAACAAATCCATTAAAAGTGTACGGAGGAAGGGAAAAGTAAAATTTATCGTTGTGGAACATAACAAGAGGGAAATTATCAGGTCCTTTACTCAACAGAATATTTTTCCCTCGCAGACCAGCATCAACCCTGGTTACATTTTGCCCATCCACTTCATAAGTCTTTGTTATCGAACCATTCTCAATAACAAAAAGTTTCACACCCATCTTATCCACCTTCCTTTATGGCAGTATGGTAAATTTTGGCAAACTCAGCCTGACCGGCGGTATACATCACCTTCATCAATAGAGAACTTGGCATATTTTTATCACCCTTTATGACAAGAATCCCCTGAAATCTATATGGTTTTCCATTAACTATGGCACCAGCTTCTTCAAGCTTTAAAGCCATTTCCTTCAGATTGTTTAACTCATCATAGAGGGGAACGATAAGAAAAGGATTTGTGGGATCAAGGGCAGTTTTTGGAACCTTAAAATTGTTAAGGGTTACCACATGCTTATTTTTAACGAGAATGGCGTCAGGTGTAATCTGCACCACCGCCTCAGCATCCTGTTCAAGTTTGGCCTCTGATATAGATACGGGGAGTCTCTGTGCCATGGATGCATCAACATTAACCTCCACATCTGTTGAATAACTCTTCATAAGGAAAACAAGAATAATTGTAAACATATCCATCATTGATGTCAGAGTAAGTTTGGCTTCCTCCTGTTTTCTTCTCCCTACACCTGGCCTTTTTGATGGAGACTTCGCCATTTTCACACCTCCTAAAAAATACCGGGACTCAAATTAATACCTGGAAATAGAATCAGATCCCTGCTGTCAATCTTACCGTCACCGTTCAGATCTTCAGTGGGTTTATCTGACATCACCTTACGTGTCGCATCCATTGTGGATATGATAGTCTGATATTTAATGTTTGGTTCAGCTGCAATAATTGCATCCTGTTCATAAGGATACTTTTTCTTTATCTTAATAAGTTCTTCGTTGAGGGCTTTATAATTATATCTCTTCCACTGAGGCACATTTGGGTCAGTGGTTTTCAGAGGTATGGTGGGTCCCTTACCCTTTACAAGGACACCCCCTGCACCTGCAATTATAAACCCTTTATCAGTGATTGATATTGTGAGATTCAGTCTTGGCTTCTCCTCTTTCTTCTTTTTCTGCTGATTTTCGGCTGCTCCCTCACCAGAAGCGGGAAGTGATGTATTAAGCATGGCAAGAGTAATGAAATGATAGTTCAGCAGAAGCATCGGGATCAGAATAACCATAAGATTCATTATTGGGATAAGGTTTGGTTCCTGGGATTTTATTTCCCTTTCACTTCTTGCAGTTGGTTTAAAAGCCATTATTCTCCTCCCGAATTGCTGTTGTAAATGTGATGTGTAACATAATCCACAAGCTTCCTGTTGTACTCCTCCACTTTGTTGAGGATATTATCCGCTTTAGCCTTTAAAATAGAAAAAGCTATTAAACATGGAATTGCAACAATAAGTCCAAAGGCTGTGGTATTCATTGCCGTTGCAATCCCGCTGGCAAGTTTTCTCTGTTTCTCTCCAGGGTCAGCAGCAGCAACACCCATGAAGGCAGCTATTAAACCGGTAATTGTTCCTAAAAGTCCAAGAAGAGTGGCTATATTGGCAAGGAGTGACACATACCCGATTCTTCTATTCAGTTCAGGTTCAACCTCGTAGTAGGCCTCCATGGCAAAATCCTTAATCCTTCCAGTATCAATGTGTTCCAGAGCATGTCTCACCACATAGAAAAAGGGTACTGTTACATCATCGGCAATTTTTATTGCTCCCTTTATATCTCCCTTTTTCAGATGATTCAGAATTTCCGGCCAGATAGCATCTGCTTTAACATCAAACTTAAAGAAAAGGTAATATGTCCTCTCAACTATTATTGCGAAGGCAAAAGCTGAAACAAGTCCTATTCCATACATAAATGGACCACCCTGCTGAAAAGCACGAGCAATTGATACCAGCATCAAATTCCTCCTTTACTTAAAATTTTCCTTTGGTTCTTCCGAAAGATTCTTCCAGACCTGATCCATAAAATCAGGTTCGAGATCTTTGAGGTTTTCTCCTATTCTGATAAGATTTGACCTCGGGAGAATGTAAGTTACCTGAGGTTTCTGAATCCTACCCTTAATTTCAATGGCTTTGAATTTCAAAACCGTTTCTCCTTTCACCTGAACAGGAGAAAATAAGAGAACAACTAAACCCGCTACAAGCACTATCCTTTTCATTTCATAATATAGAATAACGATTTTTCAGCTACCTGTCAATACAATTTCAATTGCACAAATAGAGTCTAAATGATATCCTATTACTGATGTTCGGAATCGGATTCTGGGAATTAGTTCTTATTTTTGTCATTGCTCTGATCATCTTTGGACCGGAGAAGTTGCCAAAAATTGCAACTTCCCTTGGGAAGGCATACTATGAATTCAGAAAAACGATGGAGAGTGTTAAATTTGACATTGAGGAAGAAGTGAAAAATCTTGATGAGGAAATAGAGAAAGAGGCAAATAATATGGAATCGGAACTTCAAAATCCAGAAGGTAGTGGAGAAAATGAAAGAGGAGAAGAATCTGGAGCAGGAGGAAGAGAAGAGGAAGGATGATCTGGGTGAGATGACCCTCACCGAACACCTCGCAGAACTCCGCAAAAGACTTATAAATTCCTTCATTGCCATCCTGATCGGCTTTGCCATCAGTTATCATTTTTCAGAAGATATTTACTGGGTCCTTATTGATCCTCTGATAAAGGTACTTCCACCAAAAAACGGGAAAATGGTGTTTCTCACCTTAACGGAACCATTCATAACCTATCTTAAAGTTGCCCTTGTATCGGGTCTTTTTCTTGCCTCTCCGGTGATTTTCTGGGAAATATGGAAGTTTATAGCTCCAGGCCTCTATCCGCATGAAAGGAAGTATGTTATTCCCTTTGTTGTATCAGCCACATTCTTTTTTATCGGAGGAGCTTTTTTCGGTTACTTTATAGTTTTTCCATTTGCCTTTAAATTTTTCGTGAGTTTTGCCAATCAGACAATTGTTCCCTCTCTTTCCATGGGGAAATACTTCTCCTTTGCCACCAGGATGCTCCTTGCCTTTGGAATAATTTTTGAACTTCCCCTCATAACCCTTTTTCTTGCAAGACTTGGAATAATAACAAAAGAGATGCTCTCCCGCTGGAGAAAGTACGCAGTTGTCGTGATTTTTACTGTTTCAGCTATTCTGACACCACCTGATGTTATGAGCCAGATAATGATGGCTATTCCTCTTCTGATACTTTACGAAATCAGCGTGATAATTGCAGGTATCTTTGGAAGAAAGAAAAAAACTTCTGACTGACCTTTATCAAAATTAACAAAAGTCAGGATGAACCCACTTTCATCAGTTCATTATATACTTCAAAAGATGAAATGTTTTTCTCCTTTGCTATTCTCTTAACATCGTCAAATTCAGGGATTAAAAATTTCTTTCCATTCTTCTCTATCTCTTTATACCTTACCTTTCCATACCTGGTATCAAGCTCAAGGTACCTGCGGGGAAGTAGCTTTCTCCAGACAATTCTCTCCCTCACCCCAATGGTTGTTGAAAAGGTGAAAAGATCTTTCACAACCTTTTCTTTCTGCTCTGGAGAAATTAGAATTTCAAATTTAAAACCACTCCTTCCCTTCTTCATCATCGCAGGATAGATGTAAACATCAAGGGCTCCATCATTTATCAATCTCTCCTGCAACTCACTTACCTGCTGGGGAGTCATATCATCGATGTTGGTTTCCACCACCCAGATAAGGTCCCTTTCTCCCTCCTCTTCAAGTAAAACTATTCTCAATATATTGGGAACATTCTTAAAATCATGATCACCGATGCCAATACCAGATTTAACTATGACCCCGGACGCGGGAATTGTAAAAGGTTTTAAGGCTTTAATTATTGCCGCACCTGTGGGAGTCACAGTTTCATTCTCAATATCTATCCACTCCACCCTCACACCCTTCAAAATCTCAATGGTGGCAGGAGCAGGATATGGAATTGGTCCATGCTGGGCAATACCGTACCCCTTCCCTAAAGGAATGTCCCTTAGAAGTACACTCTCCGGGAAGCCAAGTTCCTCCCATGCAAGGGCAAAGGAGAAAATGTCCACAATGGAATCCACAGCTCCCGTCTCATGGAAATGAACAGAATCAATATCTCTATTATGAATTTTTGCCTCCGCTTCGGCTATGTAGTAAAAGACCTCCTTTATAAGACTCTTAACCTGCGAGGAAAAATCTGTAGTGTCAACCATCTCACTTATTATTTTGAAAGTCCTTTTATGACCTCTCTCAGGAGGAGCAATGATTTTAACTTTTTTACCATAAAGTTTATACTTTTCAGCCGTATCGATCTCCCATTTAAACTCTCCCGGTATGTACTTTGCCACTCGCCTGAAAATAGCCCCCAGGTCAATTCCAATATCAGCCAGCGCTGAAAGAAACATATCCCCGCTTGCTCCACCAATCGGGTCAATTCCTGCTTTCATCCTTAATCCTCCCTGTTTATCATTGAAGCGAAATATGCGGCACCAAATCCATTATCTATGTTGACCACAACAACGGAAGAAACGCATGAATTCAGCATGGCAAGAAGTGCCGAAAGACCACCAAAACTTGCACCATATCCCACACTGGTGGGAACGGCAACAACAGGTTTAGAAACCATACCTGCAATAACACTTGGGAGTGCACCCTCCATGCCCGCCACCACTATTATTATTCTCGCACTATTGAAAAGGTCCAGGTAGGGGGTGATTCTGTGGATACCTGCAACGCCAACATCAGTTATGAGCTCCATCCGGTTACCAAGCATCCTCCCGGTAATATATGCCTCCATGGCAACAGGATAATCAGAGGTACCTGCACACACAACAGGGATCACCTTTCCGGACTTTATTTCTACTTCATCAGGATGGGGAAATGTCATCAATTTTGCTTCGGGAAACCAGTTCAGTTCGGGGAACCTGTTTTTGAGGTAACTGGCCTTATCCTCTGGAAGGCGGGTAATCAGTATTTTCCTGTTATTTTCAAAAAAATTCTTAACAATACTTTCCAGCTGCTCTGTGCTCTTACTGCTCCCAAATATAACTTCGGGAAAACCGTGCCGCAGTTCCCGGTGATGATCTATTTTGGCAAAGCCGAGATCCTCAAAAGGAAGTTTTTTCAATTTTTCAATTAATTCTTCCTTTGAAATACTTCCCTCTTTAAACCTGTCCAACCATTTTCCAATCTGATCCTTCATGATCCTGCCCTTACAGGCATATATTTAACACTATCCCACATGCCACATTTTGGACATCTCCAGCTCATCTCTTCCATTCTGTACCCGCAACTGGTGCACACAAAGGGACGGGGATCATTTAATCCGAGCCTTGATAGTTTTCTATAATACTCCAGCGCCTCCTCCTCTTCACCCATTTCAAGCAGTATGTCCGCAAGAAGTTGAATCGCCTCAACCTGATATGGGAACTTTGAAACAAACTCCTTTAACATTCTGCTTGCCTTTTCTTTTTCACCTTTTTTTCTCAAAAACTTGCAGTAGGCAACATATATCTGAGGAGAATAGTTGCCAGAGTTAATTTTCTTTTCCAGCAATTCACCATACTTCTCATACTCGCCACTACCAGAAAAAATCCTCTCCATGCTATCAAGAATGAGAAAATGGTAATCAAAAGCTGTATCAAGTATACCATCAAAAAGGGGCAGCAGTGCATCATAATCACCTTTTCGGTACAATAAATCAGAATAGGTCAGCACAGTATCAACTAAATTGGGGGCTCTTTCCAGAGCCCTCTTTAAAATATCTTCAGCTTCATCCAGTTTGCCAGAAGCAATCAATTCTTTACTCTTCTCCGTTATGTAGTGGGCAAGGAGATTGCCGCTTTTAACCAGAGACTCACTATCCTTTTCAAGATTCATCAATTTCAATCTTATCTCAATCGCCTTCTCCCAGTCGCCCAGTTCAACATAGATCTTCTCAAGTTCTATGAGGGGCCGGATGTCCTCACCACTCTTTTCACTCAGTTCACGGAAAATATTCACTGCACGATCATAAAAACCTGCTCTGCTGTAGTCAACCCCGAGAAAGTACTGCGCCTCCCTGCGTAGAGAATCGGGTACACGGTTGTTTGCTGCCACTTTTTCATGAATCTGAATTGCATTTTCAAGCTCTCCTTTGGCCCTGTAGAGATTTCCAAGGCTTATGTAGGGCTCAGCAAGTTCTCTATATCTGTTTACCACTTTCAGCATTTCTTCTATGGCTTTGTCAAAATCGTTGGACAGGGCGTAATCTATTCCTCTGACAAGACTTCTGTGAACCTTGGCGCTTTTTCTGGACTCTTCCCTCACAAGATAGTAGAGAACGAGAAGAAGGAGAAGCAGTAGAATAAGGATGGTTATGATATAGCTCATTTACCCCGCAATTTATCAAAGGCTTCCTTTAATCTGGGATACAGCTCTTTGAGTAACTGGGGCATCACCTTTGTTTCACCCACAACTGGCATGAAATTCGTATCTCCATTCCAGCGCGGTACAACATGCACATGAAGATGATCAACAATACCCGCACCTGCAACTTTCCCCAGATTCAATCCCACATTGAAACCATGGGGCTTCATCACTTTTTTAAGAACTTCAATGGACTTCCGGGTACCCTCAAAGAGGGCTTTCCCCTCCTCTTCAGTGAGATCAAGAAAATCACCAACATGTCTGCGGGGAGCAATCAGGAGATGCCCGGTATTGTAGGGAAATTTGTTCATAATAATGACATAAAGATCCTCCACAACCAGGATCAATCTTTCAAACATCTCCTCTTCCGAAGGATTGTCAACACAGAAAATACACTCCTTTGGCTCATTCACTTTATCAATATACTCCATTCTCCATGGTGCCCATAATCTTTCCATTTTCTCATCTCCAGAGGTAAAAGATATTATAACCTGTGAAAAGCATATTTTCTCCCAGACCTGCCTCCCCTGAAAAACCTGAAAAATGTGCAAGTGAATCCACAAGCATGGAAAATATATTCTCCTTTCTTCTGAACCTTACAAGCTTTGGTTCACCCTTTAAGTGCAGTTTCTTCTTTATATAATCAACAGCGTCATAAAGATCTCCAATGGCATCAATCAGATGGTACTTCAAAGCCATTCTTCCAGAAAAAACCCGTCCATCAGCTATCTTTCTCAACAACGATTTTTTGAGGCCGGCGCTTTTCCTTGCATTGTAAACATCATTGATGAACTGATCATAAACATCCATTATTATTGTATGAAGATACTTCTTCTCCTCCGGGGTGGGAGCCCTGTAGGGTGAACCTGTATCCTTGAACCTGCCGCTTTTTATGACAACAGGTTTTATCTTCATCCAGCTCATAAGTTCCCCCACATTCATATACTCCATTATAACTCCAATGCTCCCCGTCAGTGTACCAGCATTTGCAAAGATATATGAGGCTGCAGAAGAGATGTAATAGGCACCGGAGGCAGCCACATTACCCATTGAAACCACAATCATCTTTTTCTTTTTCGCCCTCAATATCTCCCTGTAAATCTCCTGCGAAGGTGCCACTGCCCCACCTGGACTGTTTATCCTGAGCAAAATAGCCCTTATATCATCATCTTTGGCAAATTTTCTGATCTCCCTCACATATGGCTGTGAGGAAACTATTACACCGTTAATTTTAACGAGACCGATTTTAGAAGAGGATGAACCAGCTGTAATCTCACCTTTAGTCAGAAATAGCGGAAGAAAACCGAAGAAAAGGAGAAGGAAGAACAATCCTACTCCGAGGATAATCCTTTTTTTTACCCGTGCCATGACGCATATATAGTAACAAAATAGAGTATTAAAATCAATAAAGTGCCGAGACTCAATCTGCCAAGAAAGGTTTTTCTGGGTGGAGAAAGAATGCTGAGTATCATAATGGAGGTAAGGACAATACTTCCAGAAGCAAGGTAAAACCCCCCCTTCTCCATCTGCCAGTAGATAACACCCTTCCTGAAAAATAT
>JALSQH010000096.1 GCA_026985515.1 bacterium | reverse complement strand
GTTTTTTCTCTACAAAAGGAAGAGAATATATGAGGCTAAATAGACATATTATTATTTTTATTTTGAGTTTTGCAATTATTTTATTAAATGGGTGCGAATATTGTCCCTATTATCCTACTCCTCCCGTTTATAGCTTCCCTTTCTTTCTGTCAGATGCTTCAAATCTTTACGCAGTTAAGGTCGTTTATAATGGTGAGGATGGAATTTTTACAACTGACATTAATGTTTACAAGGTGGGTAACAGCGGGATAAATAAAATAAAACACAAAACCTTTAAAGGAAGCTATAAGTGGGGAGCTGGAGTGTATGAGTTTAATTATTACAAAATTTCTCCCATGACATTTGATAAGAAGTGGGTTATTCTTGAAGATACCAAGAATGGATATGTGTACTTGTATGATATTATAGATGATTACAAGAAATGGATTGGGAAACTTAATTCATCCAAAAATAAGTGCAGCGATGATCGCTATTCATTGTATTTTGCGAATACAATTCCCTTAAATGAATCAAGTATCCTGGATGTGTTTAACTTAGGTATTCTTGCAGAAAAAGGTACGAAAAATGAAGAACCCTGCATAGAAGATTATGTTACAAGAAAGGAAATCCCAATAGATCATCCTGAGGGTGTAAAATATTATTATTTGAATTACGATGAAGAATCAGAGCGTTTTTTATATTCTTTCGTTCAAGCCAGCGAAATTGTGGTTGATCAACTGAATTTCACTGAATCCAGTGAGATTTTTCAGCCTAGAAGTTATCTTGGAAAAATCACGATGGATACATTGGGGCAGCCATTTAAATTTATAGCTTTTGCAGGTGATTTTTTGATTGCCCAGAAATACTCCTATTGTACCACTTTTTGTTCCAATCCTGATGACAGAGGAGTTCTTTACCTGTATAACTATCGGGAGAAGAGATTAATAAAGAAAATTACACTGAATCTGGATGGAATACAGGTGGAAGATCTTTCCCTGATGTATGCCAGGAAAGTAAGTGATGGAATATTTGTGATTTTCAGAGATGTTGAGGCAGTGCATAGCATAGCGTTTATACCATTAGCTTATATTCCCGAAGAGATTAAATTGTATCCTTTACAAATATGCAGGAATGAGTCCTACTGGTGTTGGAATTTCGAGAAAAATATCTATAATTTCGCATGGATTGGTAATAAAATGTTTTTCATCGGGAATGTGGACTTAGGTTTGAAAAAGAGTAAGTGTGATTTTAAAGGTGTAGATAATTTTAATGTATACAAGATTTTTTATGACAGTTCATCAGGGAAAATTAAGATTGAAGAAGTGGGAAAGGTTGAGTGAACTCTATAAGGTATAAACTTGACAGTAATTAAAAACTTGCTCTACAATTTTTATGAATAATCACAGGGGTGCAAAAATGAAGCTCAACCTACCTACCTACCTACCTACCTGAAACACATCTTTGGATACTTTTTCCTGATTATTTCTTTTCTTTTACTCAGTGACTTTACTCTTGAAGCACATCCTTCTCATGGAAATCATAATGAAAATCATCATGGAGGATATGGATATTGTGGTACTCAGGTAACACTTAATGTTCCTTCATCCATCTGGGTTGGTAATATGCTGCAAAACAGGGGTCAGATTACCCTTGATGGTGAAGGAAGCAATATAGTCATCGGAAAGGATCTGCATAATTGTGGTGTTATCAGAAGTAATGCAGAACTGTTCTGTCGGAAAATTCACAGGGAAGGGGAACTGGATGTAGAGGATGTGATTGAGGAACATAGATGTATCAAAGGTCCCGATGATCTTTTTGGGAGGAATTATGGCAGAAGGATTTCTGATGCGACATATATATTTTCTGATTCGGGAGAGGTGATCAAGGATGGAGAGATTGTTGGTTATGGTGAATTCACTACTGGAGGGGTAACATTCAGATGGGATGGAGGTGAATGGGTTATAGAGGGACAGGGTTATGTAAGGGGAAGTGCCGTTTTTGAAAGTGGGGTAAAGATGAATGGTGCTTGGGTGGATTTAGTTGGGGATCTGAGTGTGAATGGAGCGTTAATTATTGATAGCGAGAGCACTCTTATTCTTCAAAGTATTGAGTGGCCAGGGTTACTTGTCAGGGGTATGTTGATAGTTGACGGATATGGGAGATTTAATACCGGTATTTACACAGGTCAGATGATGACAGGTTTCAATGCAGAGATTGAAATATACGGAGGGCTTTTCGTGGCACACAACTTGCACAATAAAGGTAAGATGAAGGTTAAGTTCAGTCAGATGGTGATGAGGCAGTTGGCAAATGCCATAAGGCTTATGGAAGGAGAAAAAGATAAGAAGGTAATAACTATTCAATATGCGGATGGAGGAGGAAATTTACCAGGAGTTGCAATTGCAATTTTTTCATCTTCAGATGTTGATCTAAGCAAGCCATTTTCACCTGATGTGACAGGAATAACATACAGAGTCTTAGGGACCGACAGAAGAACGGGTGTCGATCTTGGGGGTGGTCATATACCTCCTCAGGTTGTAGCATATGAATATGGAAGGCAGCTTACATCTGAAGGTTATATTAAACCAGTGTTTACGAGAATAATTTATCTACCTCCTATGTTTTTCTACGCCGAATATTATGATGCTGCTACAGGTGAGTATATAGGGATATATCGTCTGGGAGATGGTTTTCCCAAGATAGAACCTTTTTATTTTGATGTAGTTTCGATGGAAACACAGAGATATCTTTCAAGCCTACCGGTGACTATTGCAACTAAGTGGCAAATTCTACGGGATTATGAATGGAAAGAATTCCTTTATCCAGCTACCTATTCTACTGTTTCGACAATTTCTTCTTTCTCATCGGAATCTATAAGTTCATTTAAAACTTTTAAATCATCCAGCTGGTTTAGCAAATATGTGGGAAGTTGTAAAGTGACAAAAGTGAAAAAGTATGTTGTAAGTGGTTTTAGGTGGGGTGGTTTTACAAACGAAGATCTTAAACGTAGACTTTACAAAGTTTGGAATGTTGCATTGGATAAAAGCAAATTCCCTTCTTCTTATGGTTGGGTTGGGTGTTCACCGACAACGGCTGCTATGATTTTCAAATACTGGGAATGGAGAAAAAGTAATTATGACAAATGCATAGGTGATATGGATGACGCTATTGCGAAGTTGCTTATAAGACTTCATACGGCAATGTATACAGTTTCCCCTATCGGTTTTACTTTACCATGGAATATATCTTCGGGTATAAAAAAAGTAGCGGAATTGTATGGTATGGAATACGACACTGAAGATAGTGTTAAGGAATACAAAGTCTTAGTCCATCAGATATCTCTCGGTGACACATCTCCTAGTAGTATGCATGTAGAAGAGAAGGAGATTATTGTAATTAAAGCGGAATCACCCTGGAATTTCTTATATGATGAAATACATGGAAAGAATTCCCCGGTAGAGCATTCTTATATTCCTACTACTGCTATAATTGAGGATAATAGCGGAGCTCATTCTGCCTTCGCTTATGGTGTAGAAGAAGATGTAAGAAAATTGGTGGTATTGGGTAAAGTTATCAGTGACCCTCTTTGTGCTGATAGACATTATGTGAGATTATTTTTCGGAGACATTTCTGATTTTCAGACTCATAGAATTGATTTATGGGCATCAACTCCGTTATATTGGGATACCGCAGTTCATCCTATCTCCCCATGTTCATCGGGGGGTGGCAGTGGCGGAGGAGGTGGTTGTAGCGAGACAGAACCTTCTGATGTTTTAG
>JALSQH010000095.1 GCA_026985515.1 bacterium | reverse complement strand
ATGACTGGAAATTACATAATCAATTTTTTTAACTCCAAGAACTTCTAGATTTCTGAAAAGAACCTCTTTCTTGGTGGGATCAACCGTATCAATAAGTGCCGTTTTTTCTGTTCCAATTATAAGATATGCGTTATAACTCGTACCATCGGGAAGAGGGACAAGCTCATCAAATAATTCTCTATCCCAATCCTGTGCCCCCACATGGTAGACACCATCAACTATTTTATGTACTGCCATTACAGATCCTCCTTTTAAATTTCAATCAAACAAATCTTCAATTTCCTCAATTTTTTCCTCTATCTTAAATTTATGCGGTACATTGTACTGTTCAAGACTGGCAATGAAAAGTGTTTTTATCTCATTCTCCTTATCAGGCGGAGCAAGGAGTTCGATTTTATCCCACAAAACCTTTATAGCATCAGATGAAGGTAATTTAAAATCAGTTATTGCATCACCTTTGGTAACAAAAGGTGAAGTGAAATTACCTGCAGAACTTATAGAATCTATCAGTTCTCTACCAAGTTGAGGAGATACTCCTTTAAGCTGTTCAAGAAAGTCGTTGATTGCTACAATAGTCAATTCTTTCTCTGGCTCAACTTTCTTTATTAGATCATAACCAACAGTTAGGTCGTACAACCTGCTCATAAACTCTACCACAAGATCACCCTTTATCACATCTCCATGCTGCGGAGCTATTATTTCGGGGAAAGGGTTTAAAGTTGATATTCTATCAATTGTTTCCTTAACCGCTCCGGAAATGGGCATGTAAATTTCATGAAAAATCTTTATACCATCCCAGCTACTCTCATCTGCAAAGACACCTTCTCCCTTTCTCGTGTCAACCCCTCCCAGGAAATCCCCACTGAAGAGAATCCTGTTTTCATAATCGTACAGCATCATAGCTCCGCGAAAGTGACAGTACATTGCAGAGACAAACCTGACTCTGTGACCAGTAGCCTTAATGGTGAGAACATCACTTTTGAAGTTCTCAATTGCAACAAATCTCTTCTCGCTTATATCTCCATACATTTTAACCAATCTCCATGTGTCAATAGAAGCAATAACTTTCGCCTTTGGAGCAATTGCAACAATTGATGGAAGTATTGAGGTCAGGTCGGGATCCTGATGACTGAGAAAAATAAGATCCAGATTGTTTATCCCACCAAAAAGTTCCTTGGAAACGGTAATTATATTATTCAAATCCTGTTTGGTACCTGGATCCATAATCATATTCACATTTCTCTTTTCTCCCCTAAATACTCTGAAGTAGATATTTCTGTGAAAATCACTTTCCTCACTTTTTAAGAGGAAAAAATCCTTTCCAATTTTGAAAAGATTCTTTATCATTTCACACCTCCTGCATCATTTTAAATTAAATGAATTTTACCAAATTGGTCACCTTTTTACAAAAATTAACTGGAAAGATTTTGAATGAAATGAACAAGCATAGTGTCATCTGACTGTTTTACTACTTTTATATCTTCCTTAAAATACTGTCCAAGTCCTTTTATTGCTCCTATAGCAACATGTATCATATTTCTCTTTGAAATATATCTGAGTAAAATGTAATTTTTCTCTTCGCGGATTACTTCAAATTCTGGCGGATTCAATTTCTTTGATGAAACGACATTCTCAACAACTACTTTATGGATATAATTTAGATTTATTAGAAATTCCCTAACACTTCTATTATATTTTTCATAAAATTGAGGGTAAAATTCAGGTGCTTTTTTAAGAGTCCAGTAATAACCGACTTTCTCCATAATTTCCTTTGATGATAAACCTAAATTAATGGAAAGTTCATTTATCAAGCATTTAATAGATTCCTCATCTACATCGGAAAATGGAAGAATCATTTTTCTCAAATGACATTTTTTCTGTGCCTCTTTTAACGGTTTTTCACCGAATTGAGTCACTATGTAATCAAACCCTCCTAACAAAAGAATACCTTTCATTTTTACTCCTTTTTAATTTCTTCTTTGGTAAAAATTTAGCATGATTCAAAAAAGTTGTCAATCAAATAGTTAAATTAATTATAAACTTTAACACGACTTCGTACCTTATAACTCCTAAAGTTCTTTACAATCTCCCCATTTTGGTGTATGATTATAAAAAAATAGAGTGGAAGCATCCTTTTATCAAGGAGGTATATTATGGCAAAAAAAATCCTTGTGGCAGATGATAGCATTACAATTCAAAAGTTAATCACTCTAACATTTGCCGACGAAAATTATGAACTTGAGATAGTGGATAATGGTGAGGAGGCTCTCAGAAAAGCAAGAGAAATAAAGCCTGATCTGGTTATTGCTGATGTTACAATGCCCGGAATGGATGGCTATGAACTCACCTACGCCATAAAGACCACACCCGGTTTTGAAAACATTCCCGTTCTCCTTCTGACAGGGACCTTCGAAACATTTGATGAAGAAAAAGCAGCAAAGGTAGGTGCTGACGACCATATTTCCAAACCCTTTGAAACCAGGGCTCTGATAGACAAAGTCAATGAACTCCTTGCCCTTCCCCCCGATCAGGTAAAAAAACCTCAGCTCACAGAAGAAACCACACCCCGGGAAGAAAAACCTGCATTCGAAGAAGTGGAATTTTCTCCTGAGGCAATTGCACAGGAAACCTTTACCCCCCCTGAAGAGATACAGCCACCTGAAGAGGAAATTACATCAGAACCCTCGGGAGAAACAGTGGATGAATATGGTCTGGAAGAAGTTGAAGAAATAGAAGAAATAGAAGAAGTTGGTGAATCAGAAACTCTTGAAGAAATAGAGCCTGTAACTGAAGCGGAGGAAACTGAAACAGTTCAGCCTGTTGAAGAATTAGAAGAAATTGAAGAAGTAACAGAAGAGGAAGAACTTCAGGAAGTTGAAGAGGTAGAATCAGCTGCGGAAGAAGAAGGCGTTCCGGAGCAGTTTGAAACACCTGCAGAAATAGCAACAGCGGAAGAAACAGGAACAGTGGAGTATGATCTGGAGGGTCTCAGCTCACCAGGTGGAGAAGAAGGTCAGGTAACATTTCAGGAAGAAGAAATAAGCGAAATTGAAGAAGCAACTGAGGAGGGCTTCACCGGTGAAACTGCAGAAACTTCTCTTACAACGGAAGAGGAAATATCTGAAGAAGTAACCACTGAAGCATTAGAAACGTCGGAGGAAGTAACCTTTGAAGAAACTACCGAAGCTTCCTATGAAGATCTCTCAGGTGCTGAAGAACAAAAGGAAACATTCTCCGAAGAAGTAATTGCAGAAGAAGCAACTCCTTCAGAAGAATCCCCTGAAACCGCAGGAGAAGAGGTCTTTCAGGAGAAGGAAGAGCCGGATCTTTCCAGATATGTTGAAGAAAAGGAAGAGATTACAGTTGTGGAAACTGAATCAGACCTTGAATCTGTCCTTGGAGGGGAAGCTGAGGAAACTCAGGAGGGGGAGAAGTCTGCTGAACCATACGATTTAACAGAAGTTACATCCCCTTCTGAAGAGTCAGCCGCAGAAGAGGAACTTCAGCCTGCCGAAGAAATAACGGAAGAAATCCCCGCAGAGGAGGAAATTTTCACAGAAGAAAAAGAGGAACCCGCTGCGGAACAGGAAATTGTAATCAGTGACAGACTCCCTGAGGAAGTTTCTGAAGGAATTGAAGAAGGTGTGGAAGAGAAAATAGAAACTGCCACGCCAGGAGAACCCCTTCTCTCGGTGGAGGAAAAGGAGATAGAAGAACAACCTTCTGAGGAGGAAGAAGAACTGCTGGAAGCAGAGGAGGCGTACGGTGAATTCACGCCACCATCAGAAGAAGAGAAACATGAAGTTGAAACTGAAAGAGTAACCGAGCTTCAAATCCCGGAGGAAAAATTAACCACTCTCATTCAGGAAAAGGTAGAAAATCTCTTGAAGAGTACCATTGAAGGAATGGATATTGCAGAGAAAATTACGCCAATTGTTGAGGAAAAAGTTACATCCACCTTGCAAAAAATTATCCCTGAAATAATATATAAATCAATCGAAAAAATTGTCAGAGAAGAAATTGAAAAATTAGAAAAAGAGATTTCTTCATAGGCAGGCGTACTTAACTCACTATAATCTAAGGAGGGTTAAAGTGGATTTTGAAATGGAGAAGGAGTATAATCCTGCGGTCATTGAAGAAAAATGGTACAGATACTGGTTAGAAAAAAGATACTTTCACGCCGATCCAGAAGAGGATGGTGAACCCTTTTCGATCGTAATTCCCCCACCCAATGTTACAGGTTCACTCCACATAGGTCACGCCTTAAATAACACCCTGCAGGACATACTCGTAAGATATAAAAGGATGGATGGTTATAACACCCTCTGGATGCCCGGAGTGGACCATGCAGGGATAGCCACTCAGACAGTTGTTGAAAGGGAACTGGCAAAAGAGGGAATTTCCCGTTTTGAACTTGGTAGAGAAAGATTTTTGGAGAGAGTATGGGAATGGAAAGAAAAGTACGGTGATACAATTATTCACCAGCTCCAGAGACTCGGAGCATCGTGCGACTGGGACAGGAAGCGCTTCACCATGGATGAAGGATTCAGCAGAGCAGTCAGAAAAGCCTTTGTAACTCTGTACAACGAAGGTCTCATATACAGAGGGAACTACATTATTAACTGGTGTCCGAGATGCCTTACAGCTCTTTCAGATCTTGAAGTTGAATTTGAAGAAAAGGATGGTTATCTTTACTACATCAAATATCCTCTCGCAAAGGACAGAAGCAAATTCATAACCGTTGCCACCACAAGACCTGAAACAATGCTGGGAGACACCGCCGTAGCGGTAAATCCCGATGACGAGAGATATAAGGATCTCATAGGAGAAAAAGTTATCCTTCCTCTGGTCGGAAGAGAAATACCCATAATCGGGGATGAATACGTTGATCCTGAATATGGAACAGGTGCTTTGAAAGTAACCCCCGCCCATGACTTCAATGACTTTGAAATAGGGAAGAAACACAATCTGGAAGTGATAAATATTTTCACAGAAACAGCGCATCTGAACAACAATGTTCCCGAAAAATATCAGGGAATGGAGAGATATGAAGCAAGAAAAGCGGTTGTGGAAGATCTCAAGAATCAGGGTTTACTGGAGAAAATTGAACCCATTAAACACATGGTTGGCCACTGTTACAGATGCAAGACCACAGTGGAACCATACCTCTCCACGCAGTGGTTCGTCAAAACCAGACCCCTTGCAGAACCCGCCATAGAAGCTGTAAAAACCGGCAAAACAAGAATTATTCCCAAAATGTGGGAAAAAACATACTTCAACTGGATGGAAAATATCCGGGACTGGTGTATAAGCAGGCAGATATGGTGGGGACACAGAATACCTGTGTGGCACTGCGAGGATTGTGGCTGGGAAGGGGCTTCAGAAGAAGATTTACAGAAATGTCCAAAATGCGGATCCACCAACATCAAGCAGGAAGAAGATGTTCTGGATACCTGGTTCAGTTCCGGTCTTTGGCCCCTTGGCACCCTTGGATGGCCCGACGAAACTGAAGAATTAAAGAAGTACTACCCAACCTCTGTTTTAATAACTGGTTTCGACATTCTTTTCTTCTGGGTGGCAAGAATGATGATGTTTGGTTTAAAGTTCAGAGGTGAGGTACCCTTCAGAGACGTTTATCTGCACGCCCTGATAAGGGATGAGAAGGGTGAAAAAATGAGCAAAACAAAGGGGAATGTAATTGATCCCCTTGAAATGATAGAAAAGTATGGTGCAGATGCCCTGAGGTTTACTCTTACCGCCCTTGCGGCACAGGGAAGAGACATAAGGCTTTCTGAAAAAAGAATTCAGGGTTACAAAGCTTTTGCAAACAAAATATGGAATGCATCAAGATTTGCCCTGATGAATCTGCAGGATTATGATGGAGAAGATCCACAGGAACCGGTGACTGAGGGAAATTTCATTGATCAATGGATCCAATTCAGGTTAAACGAAACGATAGCTCAGGTGAGAAAGCATCTGGATTCCTACAACTTTAATGAAGCTGCCAGTTCCATCTACAAATTTTTCTGGTACGAATTCTGCGACTGGTATTTAGAACTGACTAAACCAGTTCTTTATGGCAAAAAGGGTGGACCAGAAGAAAGAAAAGCCACACAGAAAGCGCTTCTTTTTGTACTTAAAAACACACTGAAGCTTCTTCATCCCTTTATGCCATTCATAACTGAAGAGATATGGCACAGGCTACCTGTAAGAGAAACAGAAAGCATCATGATAGCAAAATTTCCCAGAAAGTTTGATACCACAGGCTTTAAAAAGTCCTACAGGTCTGGTGAATTTCTGAAAGCATTGATTTACTCAATCCGGAACATAAGGGGTGAAACAAATATCCCTGCCGGTAAAAAGATAAAAGTTCTTTTCAACACTGACAGAAAAGAATTCATTGAAGAGAATTCCATTTATATTCAGCAGCTTGCCCATGTATCAGAAATTGAATTCACAGATAAAAATGAAATAGAGAAGTCAGCAACAGCCCTGGTAGAGGGAACGAGAATTTTTGTGCCTCTTGAAGGTGTAATAGATATAAATAAGGAAATTGCAAGGCTTCAGAAAGAGATAAAAAAAGCTGAAGAGGAGCTGAGAAGAATACAGGCCAAACTTAACAATCCAAACTTCCTGGAAAAGGCACCCCCGGAAATTGTAAAAAAGGAAGAAGTTAGAAGCAGAGAATTAGGTGAAAAAATCACCACTCTAACTGACCACCTCAACAAACTGGAAAAAATAAAATGAACAGCTTTCTCCTGGACAAAATAATTGACCTTGCCCTCATGGAAGATTCTCCCCACGGGGATATAACATCGGAATCCATTTTTGAGGAAAATCAGGTAAAGAAACTCATTATCAGAGCAGAAGAAGAAATGGTTTACTGCGGCAATTTCGTGGTTTCCCGACTGGTGAGAAAAGTTGATCAGACAATAAAGGTTGCTTTTTTGACTGAAGATGGAACTGGG
>JALSQH010000094.1 GCA_026985515.1 bacterium | reverse complement strand
GATTTCAAAAAATTCCATCATAATGGTGTTAACCGGGGAGATTAAAAAATTACTTCTGATGGAAAGACCCATTTTAAACTTTATTTCCCGACTGTCGGGGATCGCCACACTAACAGCGGAAATGGTTGAAATTATAAGGAAATCTAACTTGCCAATCAAACTTCTTGACACGAGAAAAACTACCCCGGGATGGAGAATCCTTGAAAAATATGCAGTGAGATGTGGAGGAGGATACAATCACAGATATAATCTTTCTGAGGGGGTACTGATAAAAGATAATCACAAAGCTGCAGCTGGAGGGGTGGAGAAGGCAATAAAAAAAGTAAGAGAAAAAGTTCCGCATGTTTTTAAAATAGAAGTGGAGGTTGACAATCTGGAAGAATTCAGAGAAGCTCTGAAAGAAAAACCAGATATAATTCTCCTTGACAATTTTTCACCAGAGATGGTGAGGGAGGCTGTGAAAGAAAAAATGGAAGGAATAGAAATTGAGGTATCCGGTGGCATCACCAGAGATAATCTCAAAGAGTATCTCATCCCCGGAGTGGATTACATCTCATCCGGATTTCTCACCTATGGAGCTATCTGGAAAAAAATAACTGCTGAACTGGAGTAATGGAAAACCTGGAACAACTCATTGAGGATTTTATTAAAAAATCGTCCTTATTCTCATGTGTCGAAGTTCACAAAATACTTGAATCCACAAACACATATCTGCTAAAAAACAATTTTCCATCTGGCTGTATCGTAATCGCTGATCAGCAGACAGCAGGCAGAGGAAGAAGGGGAAGAAGCTGGTTTTCCCCACCCGGGAAGAACTTATATTTTTCATTTCTGCTGGTCAATCCACCTTTAGATCCATCTACTCTACCCAGGCTGAATATTGTAATGGCAGTGGCAGTTGCAGAAGCTCTTGGAAAACTTGGTATAAAAACATCGGTAAAATGGCCCAATGATATACTGATTAACGGAAAAAAACTGGCTGGAATACTGATAGAAAGCGTATTTGAAAAGGATAAGATAAAGAAACTCGTCATTGGAACAGGAATAAATATCAACACTGATCACGATGATTTCACCACAGACATACTTACCATTGCAACATCTCTAAAAATAGCAACGGGTCAAACATGGGATAGAAATTCCATTCTCCTCAATCTGTTAAAAAATATTGAATTGTGGTATAATGTTTTTGAAAAAGGCGAATTTTATAAAATTCGGGATAAATGGCTTCAATACTTTGAGTGGAAAGGGAAAGAGGTGTTTGTAAGCAGTGATGATACCACGATATTTGGTATTGCTGCTGGAATAGATGAGAATGGCTTTCTGATCCTGTCCCTTCCAGATGGAAGTGAAATGAAAATAATTTCGGGAGACGTTTCAGTTCGGAGAAAAAATGCTACTGGTAATTGATGTTGGAAACACCAATATTGTTATAGGAATCTTTCAGGGAGAGAATCTCACCCACCACTGGCGTATTTCCACAAGGAGGAATATGACCATAGATGAAACTGCTCTTCTCATACACAATCTCTTTCATCTTCACGACCTTTCCCGGGATGAAGTGGAAGGTTGTATAATTTCAAGCGTGGTTCCCCCTCTGAATATCCCCCTCGAGGGGATGTGTGAGAGATTGTTCCACATGAAGCCCATCTTCGTTGCACCAGGTATAAAAACCGGTATTGCCATTCTCTATGAAAATCCCAAAGAAGTAGGAGCCGACAGAATTGTAAATGCTGTGGCTGCATATCACAGGTACAGACAGGCAATAATTGCCGTTGATTTTGGCACAGCAACAACTCTTGACTGCATATCTGAAAAGGGTGAATACCTTGGAGGAATTATTGCTCCTGGAATTACCATCTCAGCCGAAGCTCTATTCAAGTACGCATCAAAATTACCCAAAGTTGAGATAGCCAGACCACCCCAGATACTTGGTAGAAACACTGTGAACAGCATTCAATCAGGTCTATACTACGGATATATATCCATGGTTGATGGACTTGTAGAAAGATTGATTTCATCATACAACTGGAAACCCAGGGTCATCGCCACATGAGGCCTTGCAAAAATTGTGGCAAAGGATTCAAAATACATTGAAGAGGTAGATGAGTTTTTGACACTGAAGGGATTAAAAATTATTTATGAGCTGAACAGACCTAAAAAAATGGGAGAAAGGAAGGATGCCAGAAAAAAAGAGAAGATTAATTGATGATCTGCTTCAGGATGATTTTTTCGGAATAAAGCAGGAAAAGAAAGAGGAAAAACTCTTTGATGAAGAAATTGAAGAGGAAAAATCAACAGGTGAAACAACCATAAGTACAGGAGAATTATTTGAAGAAGAACTGATAGAGGAAGAATCTGCAGAAGAAATGGAAAAAGCTGCCCAGACTGAGATAAGCGGTGTAGAAGAAACAAAGGAAGAGAAAAAGGAGGAGAAAAAAAGCAGCACCATACTTGTACTTGTCATTATTCTGATTTTACTGGGAGGAGGCGGTGCAGGGTATTTTTTCCTTTTTAAAAGCAAAAAACCTCTATCTTACACATCTGAAAAGATTGCAAAGAAAACTTCTGCTCATGGATTGACCAGAACCTCAAAAAGTAAAATTCCTGCTAAAGCCAGCAAAGCCCAGCCCGCTCCCACAACTCACGAAGTTGCAACAAAGAAGGTAACAGTGGAAACTGCGAAGAAAATTCCCCAGCAACCTGTGGCAAAAAAAATAAATCCCCCCGTGCAAAAAGTGGCAAATGTTAAGGAAACCAGAAAGGAAAAACCTGTAACTCCATATATTCCTGTTCCCAGGTATTCTCTTCGCGCAGGTCCAATGGATGAGAATCAGGCAAAAACATGGGAAAGCAAACTGCAGGCCGCTGGCTGGAATGTAAGACACTACTTTACCGAGGAAAAACAAACACTATTTTTTATTGATCTTGGAATCATGGACAGATCAAAAGCAATGGCACAAAAGCTCAAAATTGAACTCTTTATGCCTGATCAGAAGGGAAAAGTCACTCTCAATGAAGCTAAAAATAATAAAGTAAGAATAACCCTCGGACCATACAACTCTGCCGTCATTGCCACCAGCGTAATTCAGAGGTTAAAAACTCCCAAATTGAACATTGAGGGAAAAATATTCACGAAACTGATTTCCAGAAAAAAATACTTCCTCAAAATCGGGAAATTTACAAACAGGAAAGAAGCTGAACAGGCTCTAAAAAAATTTAAAGCCATAGGATTGAAAGTTGAAATCACAGGATTGTAAATGCATATCAACAGGATATTTATACCCATCATAAAAGGTCAGATAGAGCGAAAAAAGAGATTGATGGCTGCACAGGGGGTACTTCCCAGTGCAACACCTGTTGAAATGGTGGCAGTCCTTCTTTTCCTCTCCAGAGACAAAGATGAAGAAATCAAAAAAAGTGCAATCACCACACTGAAGAAACTGCCAGAGGGTACTCTTCTGGAATTTGCTTCAGATAAATCGGTGCCACCCTATCTTCTCTCTCTCCTTTACGACCTCACAGATAACAAGAAAATTAAGCAGGCTCTTCTCATAAATCAATCATTTTCGGCAAAAAAACTTGAAAAAATTGCTGAAAAAGAAAGAGATCCTGACCTCCTTTCTCTCATTGCAGAGAATCAGGTAAAAATGCTCAAGAATCCAAGAATAGCTGAAAAGCTGATCGACAATCCTGCTCTACCACTGATCCAGAGGAAAAAAGTGGAGGAATTCTTTACCAGAAATTTCGCCGCAAAGGTTTTACTGGAAGCGGGAATCGCAGATGAAGAAGAAATAAAAGAAAAAATAACCACCTTCCATGAAACAAAGAAAGAAATTGAAGGGGAAACTGAAGAAGAGCCTGCATCCGGTGAATCTCTGGATGATCTGTTCAGGACAATAAAGGAAGAAGCAGAGTCAGAGGAAGAAGAAAAAGTTGAAATTGAAATACCAGAAGATCTTCTGAAAGAGGAGGAAGAAGAGGAGGAAGGGAAAAAGAAGGATGAATTTGAAAGTCTCTATAAAAAAATAAATCAGATGTCCGTTGCAGAAAAGGTTAAACTCGCCCTTTTAGGCAACATGGAGGCAAGGAAGATACTTATAAAAGATTCCAACAAGATAGTCGCCCTTTCGGTACTTGAGAGTCCCAAAATCACTATTCAGGAAATAAGATCTCTTGCACAGTCAAAAAATGTTATGGACGATATACTTCTTCA
>JALSQH010000093.1 GCA_026985515.1 bacterium | reverse complement strand
AATAAACACTGGGTCAAGGATTATCAGATCAGACTATCACTTGCAACAAATCCCAAAACACCACCATCAATTGCAATGAGATTTTTAAACACACTGAGAGAAAATGACATAAAAAAGATTGCCAGAGACAAAAATGTTCCGGGATATATTGCAAGAGCTGCAAAAAGAATAATAACCGCCAGAGAGCAGAGGAGGAGATAAAGAGTGGCTGTAATTAATTACAAAACAAAAGAGATGACAGCAAAAATAGTTTATTATGGCCCGGGACTCTCCGGAAAAACCACAAATCTTCAGATAATCTACTCAAAAATTAAACCGGAAAACCGAGGGAAATTAACGACCCTTGCCACTCAAACAGACAGAACTCTCTTCTTTGATTTTTTGCCAGTTGATTTTGGAACAATAAGAGGATACAAAACAAAATTTCAGATCTACACCGTCCCCGGACAGGTTTTCTACAATTCCACAAGAAAGTTGCTACTGAAAAATGTGGATGGTGTCGTTTTCGTGGCCGATTCTTCAGCAAAAATGCTTGAAGAAAACAGGGAAAGCCTCCAGAACCTTGAAGATAATCTGTCATTTTATGGGCTGAAAATAACAGATATCCCCCTTGTGATGCAATACAATAAGAGGGACCTTCCAGACGCTCTGCCCATAGAAAAACTGGAGGAAGAATTAAATCCCCGGAAAGTACCCTACTTTGAGGCAATAGCTACAAAGGGCATTGGAGTTTTAGAAACTCTTGCTGCAATAATAAAAATGGTTCTTCATAAACTGAAAAATACACCAGAAATCATGGCAAACGAAACACCGCTCACCATTGAGGAGAGGGGAGAAGAAGTAAAAGATGAGGTGGACTTTTCTGAAGAAAAATTGAAAAAATCTTTCAATCTTAATGAAGAGGGAACCTTTGAATCTGAAGAGTTAGAAAACCTTGATGAAAAGGTGGATGAAATTGAGGGCATTGATCTTGATGATGAAATAGAAATAGAACTTGAAGAGGAAACGGATGAAGAAGTTACAGAGATTGATACTGAAATTGAAGACATCGATAAAACCCTTGCTGAAGTGGAATCGCTCCTTGCAGAAGAGGAAGAGGAAATGGGCCTGGAACTTTCTGACACATCATATCAGATAATCGAAGCCCTTCCAACAATTGAGCATAAGACTCTCACCATACCCATAAAGCTGAAAAGGGGAAATGAAGAACTGAAAATAAAAATCACCATTGAGTTAGAAAAATGAAAGTTGCAATTATCACCATAAGTGACAGAAGTTACAGAGGAGAAAGAGAAGATAAATCAGGTCCTGCTCTTTCGGAATTTATCAAAGCAAATCTTGATGTGGATGAACTGCAGATGAAAATAATCCCTGACGAGAAAAGCTACATTATCAGAACACTGAAACTCTTTTGTAACAATCACTTTGACCTGATCATCACAACTGGAGGCACCGGTGTAACAACCAGAGACGTCACACCAGAAGCAACTCTTGAAGTGATAGAGAAAAGATTGTGGGGATTTGAAGAAATTATGAGGATAAAAAGTTATGAAAAAACTCCCAACGGAATCATTTCAAGGGGAGTTGCTGGAGTATGTAAAAAAACTCTCATCATGAATCTGCCGGGCAATCCTCGAGGAGCAGTGGAAAATCTCTCCTTTGTGCTCCCTGCAATTCCCCACACAATCGCTAAAATTCATGATGATCCTTCTGAACCTGGAGAATCTTCCTGATCAGATCCAGCCTCTCTCCTTTTCCGAATGGCAAACATCGACGCAATTCCACAGAATACAGCCCCTCCAAGGAAAAAGGAAATTACTATAAGCTTCCAGGTCTTGACATTGACCACAGTGAGAAGAAGGTCAACCTCGGAGGTTGTCTGTAAATTTTTGTAAAAGAAAATAACCAGTATGATTAAAAGAAGCAAAAGTGACACAATTTTCCAGATTAAATTTTTCATCTCTCCTCCTCTACTTCTCAAAAGCCTTTAAGGCCTTCTCAATAACCTCTCTGAACTTTTTATATGTGGCAAGTTCTTTATTGAGTTCTTTCACAGCCTTTTCATGTTCCTTTTTCTCAGTGTCAAGCTCACCTTTCAGCCTCGAAATATCTTCTTCAAGTCTCTCCCTCTTCCCCTTCTCCTTTTTAAGGTCCTCTTTCAACTGCTCATTCTCAGACAGAACAGCCTGTAACTGATTATTAATCGCCATTTTCTCAGATTCAAGAACAGAAACCTTCTCTTCCAGTTCAGAGATCTGCTCCTTCAGATTATTTTCCGTCAGAAGTGACTCTTCTCTGACCTTATCAAGCTCTTCCGAGAGAGAAGATATTTTTGATTTTAATTCATTTACTTCCCCTTCCCTATCCTTTAACTGCTTTTCAAGACCGGTTATCCTTTCATTCAAATCCTTTTTTTCTTCTTCAAGTTTTTCAATCTCTTCCTTTAGCCCTGCATTTTCTTCTTCCAGCTTTCTCTTCTCTTTTTCAAATTCCTTCTTGAGATTTTCCTTCTCCTGCTTCAACTTTTCCCGAAAATTTTCAAGGGCTTCCTGGGACATCTTTTCATAATTCTCTCTTTCCAGCTTTAACTGGGACTGCAGATGCTCCTTTTCCTGCCTGAGTAATTCAATCTCCTCCTCATATTTTTCTTTTATACTCTCAAGTTCATTGTTCTTCTCTTCGAGCTCCTTTTTCAATTGTTCATTCTCATTGAACAGTTGATTTATCCTGTTTTCAAGTTCTACAAGCTGCCTGCTCTTCTCCTCAATCTCTGATTCAAGATTGACTTTTTCTTCAAGAAAATCATGTATCTGCTGCTGAAGTCTGCCAAACTCATCGTCACTTAAAGAAAAACCAATGAGATTTTCAATTTTTGAGAAGAGTTCCTCATCAGTAAAGGGCTTCTTCAGATACTCATCAGCCCGAACTTTTAACTTTCTGTGCTTCGCAAAATCAGCTTCGGTAGCCTTTCGCGATGTAAGAATAACTGGAATCTTTTTCAATTCCGGGTCAACTTTAAAATCCTTACAAACGAGGTATCCGTTCTTTTTTGGCAGTTCAACTGCAAGGAGAACAAGGTCAACCTTTTCCTTCCTGGCAATCTCAAGTCCCTTATCACCATCGTTGGTGGTAAACACTCTGAATTTGTGCTGCTTAAACACTGTTGTCAATGTATCAACCAGATCCTTTTCATTGTCAATTATCAAAATCTTTCTCTCCATATTTTCCCGCCGTTTAACACAATAGTATCTTTACACCTCTTTTTTGT
>JALSQH010000092.1 GCA_026985515.1 bacterium | reverse complement strand
GAAAAGGAGAAAGAGAGCTTTAAAGGGTTACTCAAAGCTTCAAAGGTGCTGAAGAACAGATATGGAATGGTTTACATCCGTTTCAGGCCGATGATTGATGTGGGTGAATTTTTGAGGGAGAGAGGAATTGAGGCGGGCAGAAGTTATAATGATTCTGAACTTGCACCAGTGATTGAGGAGCTCGGGTATCTCATAATAAACGAAATAGGGAAAGCCGTAACCATCACACCTTCCTCGCTTCTTGCCATTTCAATCTTGATGAATCCCACAAAGGGCGTTGATGAGAAAACGCTTTATGATAATGCGGAGTTTATTCTTTCCCTCGCTGAGAAACTTGATATTCCCATTACCACTTCTCTGAGAGATTACAGGTATGGCCTCAGAAAGGCTCTGGGAAGATTTACAAAAGGGGATCTGGTGGAGATTGCAACTGTGGCCGGTGAAAAGGTAATAGTCGTTAAGGATGATAAGCGAATAGCGGTGGATTATTACAAAAACAATATTATCCACTATTTTGTTTTTCCATCTCTTTCTGCTCTTTCCTTTATGGCGGGTGAGGGTAGTGAGAAAGAGGTTTATGAAAAACTTGTGGATATTTTCACATATGAGTTTAACCTCAAGTATGTGGATGAGGAAGAAAAAAGTTACGATAGGTGGATAGATTTTCTCTCCAGCGCTGGAATAATCAATGACAGAATCAAACTTACTCTGATGGGTGAACTGGTTAAGAATTTTATCGAATCTTATATCATCGTTTTTCAAACCCTTATAGAAGCTGGTCCCGGTGAATACAGAGAGTCAAAACTCGTTCAGGAAGCCCTTAAAATCGGGAAGGTTCTCTTCCTGAAAGGAGAACTCTGGAGACCTGAGTCCTTTTCCAAAATAAATTTCACCAGTGCACTTAAATCGCTGACCGATAGAGGTATGCTAAGAATGAAGAAAAGTGGCACTGTGAGGAGAAGAGATATTATAGAAATGGGAGAGAGAGAGATCAACATGCTGAGGGAGGAGGTGGAATTTTTGAAAAGAATTTTACTGAAGACAGGGAAGGTGGGTAGATGAAGAGAGTGGTCGTTCTTGGCAGTACAGGTTCCATAGGGGTTCAGACTCTTGATGTTATAAAGAAGAGTGGTCGGTTCAGAGTGGTGGGACTTTCAGCTGGAAGAAATATTGATCTTCTGGAGAAACAGATACTGGAGTTTCAACCACTGGCAGTTTCTGTATTTGATGAAGAGCAGGCTGAGAAATTGAGAAGAAGAGTTGGAAATAGGGTAAAGGTCTTTTCAGGGGATGAAGGAAATATAGAGATAGTTGAGATTGATGCAGATATTGTGGTTGCTGCAATAGTTGGAAGCAGGGGAGTTTATCCGGTTCTGAGAGCCCTTGAACTTGGCAGAAGAGTTGCTCTTGCAAATAAAGAGTCACTTGTGGTGGCAGGTCACATAGTTAAGGAATTTTTGCGCAGGTATGGTGGAGAATTGATTCCCGTGGACAGTGAACACAGTGCAATTTTTCAGGCTCTCCAGGCTGGAAATAGAAAGGATGTGAGAAAGATCATCCTGACTGCCTCTGGAGGTCCTTTCAGAACGAGGTCTGATCTTGATAATGTGACAGTTGAGGAGGCTCTGAAGCATCCCACCTGGAGTATGGGTAAAAAGATAACCATTGATTCTGCCACCCTTTTCAACAAGGGTCTGGAAATTATTGAGGCGCATTACCTATTTGATGTTGAACCGGAAAATATCGAAGTTGTAATCCATCCTCAGAGCATCGTCCATTCCATGGTGGAATTTAAAGATGGAAGCATAATGGCTCAACTGGGTCCCCCTGATATGAGAATTCCAATATCATATGCACTCTTTTATCCGGAGAGATGGATGAATACTTACAGTAATTTTTCACTGCTGGACCGGAAGCTCGAGTTTTATCCCCCTGATTTTGAAAAATTCCCTGCACTGAAACTTGCCTACAGGGTTCTCAGAGAAGGAGAAAAGAGCTGTTTTATTTACTCTCAGGCCAATGAGGTGGCTGTCAGGGCTTTTCTTGAGGGAAGAATAAAATTTACCCATATTCCCCGAATCGTGGAAAAGGTTCTGGAGATGAAAGATACTTTCCCGGAAGTCACCTATGATGCTATAATGAAAATGGAGGAGATGATAAAAAGGGCAGCAGAAAAGGTGGTTGCCGATTTTGAGGTGAAGTTATGAATACTGCAATAGGTTTTATAGTTATTCTGGGTGTGTTGATTTTTGTTCATGAATTTGGTCACTTCATCGTGGCCAAACTTTCAGGCGTTGAGGTGGAGATTTTTTCTCTTGGGTTTGGTCCCCGATTGTTTGGTTTCAGGTGGAAGGGCACAGATTACAGGATCAGTCTGATCCCCCTGGGTGGCTATGTGAAAATGCTGGGTGAGGAACCCGGGTCATATACGGGGGACGATCCCTCTGCCTTTGTAAATAAGCCGGTGGGAATCAGAACTGCAATTGTTTCTGCTGGTCCCCTCATGAATCTTGTTACTGCTCTTGTTCTTCTTCCCCTCGCTTATATGGTGGGTGTCAAGGTACCCGCCTACCTTGAAAAGAAACCTGTTGTGGGATTTGTTGAGAAAAATTCTCTGGCCTTCAAAAATGGTTTCCGGGAGGGAGATACAATAGTGGCGGTTAACGGCGAGGAGGTACATAACTGGGGTGATCTTGCAAACAGGGTTTCAATGCTTGCCGGGCGGGAAGCAGAGTTTACTGTAATGAGAGGAGGGA
>JALSQH010000091.1 GCA_026985515.1 bacterium | reverse complement strand
CACCTCCCATCACCGGTGGATCTCTACACTCTCGGTCTGTATCCTTATCGACCTCCTGTTATAGGAAAGGTTTTAAAAGACTCCCCTGCTGAAAAGGCGGGACTCAAGGATGGTGATAGAATAGTAGAAATAAACGGGGTGAAGATAGCTTCGTGGTATGACATAGGAAAAATAATAAGGGAGAGCAGAGGAAGCATCATCGTGGTTGTGAAAAGAGGGGGAAAAATTCTCAGGTTCAGAGTTATTCCAGAAGTTGAAAAGGGGAGAAGGATAATAGGGATTCTCGCTCCTTCTGAGATGGTTCTGAAAAGATATTCTTTTACTCAGGCTGTTAGAAGGGGGATTCAAAAGAATATCGAAATGTTTATTCTTACTTTCAAAATCATTGGAAAACTTGTAACGGGGAAACTTTCTCTGAAGGTGCTTGGGGGCCCCATTCAAATAGCGGTTGTGTCAGGAGAGGCTGTAAAAAAGGGACTTGGGGAACTCCTTCTTTTAATGGCTTTCATAAGTCTTCAACTTGGAATCCTGAATCTGCTTCCCATTCCTGTTCTCGACGGGGGATACCTGCTCTTCTTCCTGATTGAAGCGATAAGGGGAAGGCCTTTACCTGAAAAGGTAATAAATATTTCTCTTCAGATTGGATTTATATTTCTTATCCTGCTAACACTTGCAGTAACAAAAAATGACATAAAAAGAGTCTGGGGTAAACATACCCACCAGACAACACAGAGTGTCAAAAGTACAGGTAAATGATTGTCGTAGGTGTTGATACATCTGTTAACTTTGAAAGCATAACTGTTTTACATAACGGAGAGGTAGTTGATCAGGCAAACTTCAGGGTGAAAAGTCATTCTCCTGTCTTTATCCCGAATCTTTTACAAATTCTGGAAAAAAATTCCATTACAATTGATTCAATTGATGGCTGGGGTGTGGCTATTGGTCCCGGTTCATTTACAGGTCTCAGAATTGGACTTGCCTCAATTCTGGGAATAACTTTCAGAAGGGATGTTCCTGTTGTTGGAGTTATTACTTTGAGAGCTATGGCTCTTTCCACCGGGAGAGAAGGATATATTTCGCCGGTAATAGATGCAAGGAAGGGAGAGATATATACTGCTCTTTACAGAGTTGAGGGGAAGAAGATCAGTGTTGTGAAGGAAGAGAGGGTCATAAATCCAGCAAAGTGGCTTGAAATGCTTCCCAACGAAGAGATATACATGACAGGAGATGGATTGACAAGATATGGTGATATTTTATTGAGCAGAGATAATCTCGTTAAGGTTGAAGTTGTTAAACCTGTCTCATACGGTGTGGCAATCATTGCTGTGGAGGAAATAAAGAGGGGTTACAGGGGCAAACCTGTGGAACCTTTTTACATAAGGAAGTCGGATGCAGAAATTAACTTTGAGAAGAAAAAGCGAGAAAAAATTGAATAAAATGGTAATTTTTGTAAAATAAAAACCTATTTAAGGAGGTTTCTATGGAGCCAAAAGAGCTTGAAATCATTGAAAAGTACAAGGACAAGGATCCTGAACTCAAGGCACTCTGGGAGGAGCATCTCAAACTTGAAGCCGAACTCCAGGAGCTTCTAAGCAAACCCTATCTGACAACGGAGGATGAGATAAGAAAGAAGGAGATTCAGATCAAAAAACTGCATGGGAAGGACAGGATCCTTGAAATAATAAAAAAGTACCAGAATTAAGGAGAGAATAGCACAGGTAAAGATAGAAAATTTTAAGGAGGTTATAGAAATTGAGAAGTGACAGAGTTAAAAAAGGGGTTGAGCGTGCACCAAACCGATGTCTGATGTTTGCAACTGGAGTTGATCCATCAGATCTTGATAAGCCCTTTATTGGAATTGCATCCAGTTTTACTGATCTTGTTCCCGGTCATGTGGGAATGAGGGAACTGGAAAGGTACATTGAAAGGGGAATAGCAGCGGGAGGAGGAGTGCCTTTTATTTTTGGTGTCCCTGCAATATGTGATGGTATAGCCATGGGGCATCTTGGAATGCATTATTCACTCCCCTCAAGGGAACTCATTGCAGATGAAATTGAGTCCATTGCTGAGGCGCATGCTCTGGATGGACTGGTTCTTCTCACAAATTGTGACAAGATAACTCCCGGGATGCTGATGGCTGCTGCACGACTTAACATTCCTGCCATAGTTGTTACGGCTGGTCCCATGCTCGGGGGTCAGCTGGGTCAGGAGAAGCTTTCCCTTGTGAAAAACACCTTTGAAGCTGTGGGTGAGTACAATGCAGGGAAGATCACCTTTGAAGAACTGCTGGAGATGGAGATAAGAGCCTGTCCTGGAGCCGGAAGCTGTCAGGGATTGTATACCGCCAATACAATGGCAATTTTAACTGAGGCTATGGGAATGTCTCTTGTCGGATGTGGGGCAACCCCAGCAGTTTTTGCCGACAAAAAGAGAATTGCCTATGAAAGCGGCATAAGGATAGTGGAGCTGGTGAAAAAGAATATCAGGCCCAGAGACATAATGACTAAAGAAGCCTTTGAGAATGCCATAAGGGTTGATCTGGCTCTGGGAGGTTCAACCAATACGGTGTTGCATCTCAAGGCAATTGCTCATGAAGCAGGGGTTGATTTACCACTTGATACCTTTGATAAACTTGGAAGGGATACACCGCATCTCGCTGATCTTCAGCCAGCCGGCAGGTATCTCATTGAGGATCTCTATGCAGCTGGTGGCGTTCCAATGGTTTTGAAGAGATTGAAGCCCAAATTACATGATCTTCCAACTGTGAGTTTCAAGACGATCCACCAGATTGCAGACGAGGCAAAGATATTCAGAGATGATGTGGTGAGACCCATGGATGATCCCATTCATCCAGAGGGTGGTCTTGCCATTCTTTATGGTAACCTTGCACCAGAGGGAGCCGTGGTAAAGCAGTCAGCTGTTGCTCCAAACATGTTGAAATTTGAGGGAAAGGCAAGGGTCTTCAATTCAGAAGAGGAAGCGATGAAGGCGATACTCGGTAAGAAGATTCAGCCGGGAGATGTTGTGGTTATAAGGTATGAAGGGCCTGCGGGTGGACCGGGGATGAGGGAGATGCTTAACCCCACTGCCACCATTACGGGAATGGGCCTTTCAGACAAGGTTGCTCTCATAACTGATGGAAGATTTTCCGGTGGCACAAGAGGCCCCTGTATTGGACACATTTCTCCTGAGGCGGCAGCAGGGGGCCCCATTGGTTTGCTGAAGGATGGAGATATAATTGTAATAGATATTCCTGCGAGAAAACTTGAAGTAAAGCTGTCTGATGAAGAACTGGAGAGAAGGAGAAAGGAATTTAAGCCATTGCCACCAAAGATAAAGAAGGGCTGGCTTGCCCGTTACGCTAAAATGGTTACTTCTGCAAGTACCGGTGCAATTTTGAAAGAGTGAGGTGAAGTTTTTATGGCTGAGAGATTAAAAGGAACCAGGATACTGCTTGAGTCTCTGAAAAAGGAAGGTGTTGATACTATTTTCGGGTTGCCTGGTGGAGCCGTCATAGAGATATATGATGAGTTGTTTGATATGGATTTTCATCACATTCTTGTGAGACATGAACAGGCAGCAGCTCATGCTGCTGATGGTTATGCAAGGGCTTCAGGAAAGGTTGGGGTTGTTCTGGTGACATCTGGACCTGGTGCTACCAACACGGTTACCGGCATAGCATCTGCCTACATGGATTCTGTGCCCATAGTGGTATTTACGGGCCAGGTTCCAACATACCTGATTGGAAACGATGCCTTTCAGGAAGTTGACATGGTGGGTATTACACGACCCATCACAAAGCATAATTTTCTGGTCAAGGATGTTAATGACCTTGCAAGAATTGTGAAGGAAGCTTTTTACATTGCCAGAACAGGTCGTCCAGGTCCCGTTGTTGTTGATCTTCCGAAGGATGTCCTGGCTGAGTGGGCGGAATTTGATTATGACAGGGTGGAGATGAAGTTGCCCGGATATAAGCCGAATGTTAAGGGACACATAGGACAGATAAAGAAGGCTGTCAATAAAATATTTGAGGCGAGGAGGCCTGTTCTCTATATTGGTGGTGGGGTGATTTCTTCCAATGCATCTGAGGAGATCAGAGAACTTGCAAGGTTGCTGCACATTCCAGTTACATCAACCCTGATGGCCCTTGGTGCATATCCCGGAGATGATCCTCTCTTTCTCGGGATGCTCGGTATGCACGGAACATTCAGAGCGAATATGGCTGTTACGGAGTCGGACCTCCTCATTGCTGTAGGTGCACGATTTGACGACAGAGTAACTGGCGATGTAAACCAGTTTGCACCACAGGCGGAGATTATTCACATTGACATTGACCCTGCAAGTATAAGCAAGAATGTTCAGGTTGATATTCCCATCGTTGGTGATGTGAAAATTGTGGTGAGAGATATGTTGAAAATAATTAAGGATATTATCCAGAAAAAACCCGAGAAGCTGGAGCAGTACCATAAGGATCTGGAACCGTGGCATGAGAGCATAGAAAGGTGGAAAGAGACCTATCCTCTTGCCTATAGAAGGGATGGGAAAACTGTGAAACCACAATTTGTAATTGAAACCCTCTACAAAATAACAAAGGGCGAAAATATAATTATCACAACGGAAGTTGGTCAGAACCAGATGTGGGCAGCCCAGTACTTTCTTGCAAAGTATCCAAGGACTTTCATAACATCAGGGGGACTGGGTGCAATGGGTTACGGATTTCCTGCCGCCATTGGTGCGCAGGTGGCAAGACCCGATGCCACTGTGGTGGATATTGCTGGTGATGGAAGTATCCAGATGAACATACAGGAGCTTGCCACTGCTGTTCAGTATCATCTCCCTGTGAAAATTTTCATACTCAACAATAAATTTCTGGGGATGGTGAGGCAGTGGCAGGAGCTCTTCTATGACAGGAAGTACTCATACACATGTGAAGAGGTTCAGCCAGATTTTGTAAAACTGGCAGAGGCTTACGGGGCAAAGGGTTTCATAGTTGACAGAGAAGAGATGGTGGAGCCGGTTATTCTTGAGGTGCTTCAGGAGAGGGATAAACCGGTTGTGGTTGAATTCCTCATAGAGAGAGAGGAAAATGTCTTTCCAATGGTTCCCGCAGGTGGAGCCCTGAACAAAATGCTTCTTGTGTGAAAGGGGGAAGCATGGCAAAGTCCATAGAAAAGAGAAAAAAGAGTGGCACTGAGGATGCATGGTGGCCCAGACCGGTGAGGGGTGGTGAATGTGTCGAGGCGGGGGAAGAGAGACACATTATTTCTGTCCTCGTTCTGAATGAGTTTGGAGTCCTAACAAGGGTTGCGGGGCTTTTCAGTGGAAGAGGCTACAACATAGAAAGTTTATCGGTTGCTGAAACTGCCAATCCCGAGATTTCCAGGATGACAATTGTAACCACCGGTGAAGCAGCAGTGATTGAACAGATCATAAAACATCTGAGAAAGTTGATTCCTGTACTCAAGGTAGTTGATGTAACTGATAAACCGCATGTTGAGAGGGAATTGTTACTCTTGAAGGTGAGGGCAACTGAGGAAAACAAGAATGAAATATTCAGACTGGTTGACATATTCAGGGCGAGAATCATAGATGTTTCTCCCAATTCATATGTCATTGAACTCACAGGTGATCCCGATAAGCTGAATGTTTTTATTGATCTTTTCAGGAATATGGGTCTACTTGAGGTGGCAAGGACGGGAATAGTTTCTCTTCAGAGAGGAAGAGTAACATTGAAGGAATATGATCCAAAAAAGGAGGTATAGATGAAGGTTTATTACGACAAAGATGGTAATATTGAGCTGCTGAAGCCGAGAAAAATAGCAGTCATTGGATATGGAAGCCAGGGACATGCTCATGCCCTGAATCTGAGAGACAGCGGTATGAATGTGGTTGTTGGCTTGAGAAAGGGAAGCTCCTCCTGGCAGAAGGCTAAGGGTGCGGGATTGAAAGTTATGACTGTTGAGGAGGCAGCAGAATGGGCAGATGTAATAATGATTCTCATTCCCGATGAATTGCAGCCAGATGTCTACAATTCACAGATTGCTCCTCATCTTAAAGAGGGTGATATGATAATGTTTGCTCATGGTTTCAATATCCATTACGGTCAGATCATACCTCCTCCCTATGTGGATGTAACAATGGTTGCTCCCAAGGGACCCGGTCATATGGTCAGATACCAGTATCAGAGGGGCAGTGGAGTCCCTTCTCTCATAGCGGTTCATCAGGATGCATCTGGTAAGGCAAGGGATCTCGCTCTTGCCTATGCCATAGCCATAGGTGCAGGCAGAGCAGGTATAATTGAGACAACTTTCAAAGAAGAGACAGAAACCGATCTCTTCGGGGAGCAGGTGGTTCTCTGCGGAGGACTCACGCATCTGATTACAGCTGCCTTTGAAACTTTAGTTGAAGCAGGATATGCACCAGAAATGGCTTATTTTGAATGCTTGCATGAGATGAAGCTGATTGTTGATCTTATCTACGAAGGTGGAATTGCCAATATGAGATACTCCATAAGCAATACAGCAAAGTTTGGTGACCTCACAAGGGGACCGAGAATAATCACAGAAGAGACGAAGAAGGAGATGAAGAAGATTCTGAAAGAGATTCAGGATGGTACCTTTGCCAAGGAATGGATTCTGGAAAATAAAGCTGGAAGACCTGTTTTCAACGCACTTATGAGAAAGTGGGCTGAACATCCCATTGAAAAGGTTGGTAAGGAATTGAGATCAATGATGAGCTGGCTCTCTGAGAAAAAAGTTATTGATACGGAGAAGGGTGAGTGAGTCCAATCAGGAGAAAAAAGAAGATAGAGGGTGCTGCTGAAATCAGGAGGCCGAGAGAGGGTATAAGAAAGGGAGTTTATATTCTTCCCAATCTGATGACCTCTCTCAGTCTCTTCTTCGGGTTTTATTCCATCACTCAGACAATGAGTGCACATTTTACGAAGGCTGCCTGGGCAATATTGGTATCCATGATCTTTGACAGTTTTGACGGGACGGTGGCCAGAGTTACAGGAACAGCCAGCGATTTTGGTGCTGAGTATGATTCCCTCTCTGATCTGGTTGCCTTTGGAGTTGCACCAGGTGTTTTGATATATAACTGGGCTCTTCAACCTTTTGGAAAGTGGGGATTTATTTCTGCATTTCTCTATGTTCTCTGTACCGCTCTCAGGCTCGCAAGGTTCAATATTCAGTCAACAACTGTGGAAAAGAAGGAGTTTCAGGGTCTTCCGAGCCCCGGTGCAGCGGCAGGTATTGCCACCACGGTGTTATTTTTCATGTACATTGAGGGTGGAAGAGGAGGCAGATTGGGAGACATTATAAGGGATCACATGATAACTCCCCACCATGTCGTTTTTCTGCTTCTGACGCTTCTGCTTGCCTTTCTGATGGTCAGTACAATAAGGTACAGGAGTGGAAAGGATTTGAGTGTTTTTAAAAGGTTACCATTTCTCTACCTTCCCCTTGCAATGATTATCATTCTCCTTGTTATTGCTGAGCCACAGATAATGCTCTTCTTCCTGATTTACCTCTACATTCTCTCAGGGATCGTGGCCAGTATAATTTTTTACAAGAAGAGAAGAAGGGAGAAAGAGGAACTGAAAGAGATGTTAATCGGACCAAGAGATGAGTAGGGAGGATTGAAATGGGTGAGAAAATCTATATTTTTGACACCACACTCAGGGATGGCGAGCAATCCCCCGGTGCAAGCATGAATGTTGAAGAAAAACTTCAGGTGGCGAAACAGCTGGCTAAATTGGGTGTGGATGTCATTGAAGCAGGGTTTCCAATAGCATCTGAGGGGGATTTTGAGGCAGTTAAGGAAATTGCCATGGAGGTTACAGGTCCCCAGATTGCCGCTCTTGCCCGGACCAATGAGGAGGATATTGTAAGAGCCTGGGAGGCAATAAAGTACGCACGAAATCCCAGGATCCACACATTCATAGCCACATCTGATATCCACCTGAAGTACAAACTGAGAATGAGCAGGGAAGAGGCCCTTGAGAAAGCGGTTAAAGCTGTGGAGCTGGCGAGGAGTTTCACAGATAATGTGGAATTTTCTGCTGAGGATGCAACGAGATCAGACTGGGATTTCCTGGTTAAGATTTTTACGGAGGCTATCAGAGCGGGAGCAACTGTTATAAATGTTCCTGATACGGTGGGTTACACGGTACCTGAGGAGTATTACAATCTTATCAGGTACCTGAAGGAAAATGTTCCCAACATAGATAAGGCAATTATAAGTGTTCACTGCCACAATGATCTTGGCCTGGCTGTTGCCAATTCCCTCTATGCCATCAAAGCTGGAGCAAGGCAGGTGGAGGCAACAATCAACGGGATTGGAGAGAGGGCAGGTAACGCCGCCATGGAAGAGATTGTAATGATACTTAAGGTGAGAAAGGATCTCTTTCCATACTACACCGATATTGTTACGGAGCAGATTTATCCCTCGAGCAGATTGCTCCAGCAGATAACAGGTATAAGGGTCCAGCCGAACAAGGCTATTGTGGGAGATAATGCCTTTGCTCATGAGTCTGGTATTCATCAGGATGGTGTTTTGAAAAAGGCCATCACCTATGAAATCATGACGCCGCAATCTGTTGGCTGGCCCACCAATAAACTTGTACTCGGTAAGCACTCTGGAAGGCACGCATTCAGGGAATTCATTGAAAAGATGGGTTATGATTTGAGCGATGATCAGTTCAACAGAGCTTTCAAATTGTTTAAAGCTCTTGCAGATAAGAAGAAGAAGGTGTACGAAGAAGATATCGAGGCTCTCATTGCAGAGGAGATTCTCAGACTGTCGGAGAAGTACAGGTTTATCAGTGCCAATGTTACCAGCGGAACAGACATGCTACCTGTTGGTACGGTGATTCTGGAGGTTGAGGGAAAGAGGGTCAAGGAGGCAGCCTTTGGAGATGGTCCAGTTGATGCGATTTATAATGCCATAAAGAAAGCCACCGGAAAGGATAGCGTTCACCTGGTAAGGTTTGATGTGAGCAGTATCACCGGTGGTACAGATGCTGTGGGTGAGGTGACGGTCAGGATAGAGGAAGAGGGTAAAGTTTCAATGGGTCAGGGCAGTGACACAGATATTATCGTTGCTGCCGCCAAGGCTTTCATAAATGCCCTCAATAAACTTGAATACAGGAAGAGAGGAAAGAGCGAGTTGAAGAAGGAGGGGATCTGATGGCTCTTACGAGGGAAGAGGTTGAAAATGTGGCGAAACTTGCAAGGTTGAAATTCTCAGAGGAGGAAATAGAAAAATTCAGAACAGACCTGAACAGGATTCTTGATTACATCAATAAACTCAACGAACTTGATACCGAGAATATTGAACCAACTTCTCATGTGGTTGAAATGAAAAATGTTTTCAGGGAGGACAGGGTTGAAGAATCGCTGCCCATTGAGGATATTCTCATGAATGCCCCTGAGAAAAAGGACCGTTTCTTCGTTGTTCCCAGAGTCATACAGGAGAGTTGAATCGATAAATGGGTTCCTGATTATTCTGGTCAGGGATTTTGAGTTTTGGTTTAAAACAACAAAAGGAGGAGGATTTGGATAGAATATGGGCACTCCCCATTCATGAGTTGAGGGAGAAGTTGAGAAAAAAAGAGATATCTGCAAAGGAACTCACACAGATTTTCCTGAAGAGGATAGAGAAGTATGATGAAAAGATTTCTTCTTACCTTACCATCAATGAAAACGCGCTGAAAGAAGCTGAAGAGGCGGATTCCAGAATTGCAGGGGGTGAAGAAGGTGAACTTCTGGGAATCCCCCTGGCCCTCAAGGATATATTCCTCACGAAGGGGTTGAGAACCACCTGTGCTTCAAAGATACTTGAAAATTTTATACCTCCCTACGACAGTACCGTGGTGGAGAAGCTGAAAAAAGAAGGTTATGTACTTCTGGGAAAGTTAAATCTCGATGAATTTGCAATGGGTTCTTCCACTGAGAACAGTGCCTTTGGTCCCACTCACAATCCCTGGAATCTGGAGAGGGCTCCAGGTGGTTCAAGTGGTGGTTCATCTGCGGCCATGGCTGCGAGACTGGCAGCGGGAACACTTGGGACAGATACAGGTGGTTCCATAAGGCAACCCGCCGCTTTCTGCGGAGTTGTGGGTCTTAAACCCACATATGGAAGAGTTACAAGGTATGGAATAATAGCCTTCGCCTCATCTCTTGATCAGGTGGGACCAATCACTTCAGATGTTGAGGATGCCGCAATTCTGCTGAAGGTTATTGCAGGTAAAGACCCGAAAGATTCAACCAGTGTTGATCGTGAAGTTCCCGATTATCCATCTCTCATAAAGGAAAAGGTGGAGGGATTAAAAATAGGTTTACCCGAGGAGTATTTTGGTGATGGAGTGGATGAGGAGGTGTTAAAGAGGATTGAGGATGCAATAAAGGTCCTTGAAAAACTGGGGGTGCAGTTCAAAAAGATTTCACTTCCACATACGGAGTATGCCATAGCCACGTACTACATAGTTGCACCTGCTGAGGCAAGTTCAAACCTTGCAAGGTATGACGGGATACGGTATGGATTGAGGGTTAAAGGTAAGGATCTAATTGACACTTATTTTGAGACAAGATCAAAGGGTTTTGGTGCTGAGGTTAAGAGGAGAATAATGCTGGGTACCTATGCCCTTTCATCAGGTTACTATGACGCCTATTATCTCAAAGCACTGAAAGTCAGAACTATTATAAGGAACGATTTTCTTGAAGCTTTTAAGGAGGTTGACGCAATTATAACTCCAACCACGCCCACCCCTGCTTTCAAACTTGGTGAAAAGATAAGTGATCCTCTTCGGATGTACCTCTCTGACATTTTCACGGTGTCGGTGAATCTGGCAGGTTTGCCCGGCATCTCCATACCTGCTGGATTTACACAGAATGGTTTACCGGTTGGGATGCAGATCATTGGAAGGCCCTTTGATGAGGTTACCATTATGAGAATCGGTTACAATTATCAGCAGGAAACTGACTGGCACAGAAGGATACCTTCACAGTTTGAGGAGGATTGAAAAATGGAATATGAAGCCGTAATAGGTCTGGAGGTTCATGTCCAGTTGCTCACTGAAACAAAAATATTCTGCAGCTGCAGTACAAAGTTTGGGGCACCTCCCAACACCAATGTGTGTCCTGTTTGTCTGGGAATGCCGGGTGTTTTGCCCGTTCTCAATAAGAAGGTGGTGGATTATGCCATAAGGCTTGCCCTTGCCACCCATTGCAGAATAAACAGGAGGAGCGTTTTCGCCAGGAAAAATTATTTTTACCCTGATCTTCCCAAGGGGTATCAGATAAGTCAGTATGAACTTCCCATTGCAGAGGATGGATATGTGGAGTTTGATCTTGATGGAGAAAGAAAGAGGGTTGGTTTGATAAGGATTCACATGGAGGAGGATGCAGGTAAGCTTATCCATGGAGAGGGTGGAGATAGAAACAGTTACGTGGATTTCAACAGAGCGGGAGTCCCTCTTCTTGAGATTGTGAGCAAGCCAGACATAAGATCTCCGAAAGAAGCGGCTGAATATGCAAGGATGCTCAGAAGAATTGTTAGGTATCTGGGTATCAGTGACGGTAACATGGAAGAGGGATCCATGAGGGTTGATGCCAATATTTCGGTCAGGCCAAAGGGTTCAGATGAACTGGGTACAAAAACTGAAATAAAGAATATGAACTCCTTTCACAATATTGAGAAAGCCCTGCAGTATGAATTTGAGCGGCAGGTGATGTTGATTGAGTCTGGTGAAAAAGTGGTTCAGGAAACGAGACTATGGGATGCAGCAAGGGGAAAAACATTTTCCATGAGATCAAAGGAAGAGGC
>JALSQH010000090.1 GCA_026985515.1 bacterium | reverse complement strand
TAAAGGGTATCAGGAAAGGAATTTATCCTCTTCCCCATGAATTCAAATACTACGACATCCCTCCTGATGGGATTGAATACTGGAGTGCTGAGGACATTGCTGCACTGGGAAGAATTTTTGAGTTTTTCCTCTCAGGAATGATGAATGTTACCGAGCTTGACATTAACATCTGGGAAAATAACCTTCCTCAGAACCTCATTGGAGACTGGATCAGATTCAAACCGGCCACTCCAACAACCACAATGTACGGGGATCTTGTAACAACTGATAACTTTCCGTATGTTCCGGTAAATTTTGTGGCGGAGAAGTCGGGAAGGCTTATTGCAAATTTCAGGGGGATTATCAATGCCCTGGAAAAATTTATTATGGGTTCATACAAATATGGAAGCAACAACTGGGTTATCTCTGGCAGAATAACAGAGAATGGTAAGACCCTGCTTGCCAATGACCCACATCTTCCCCTTTTAACTCCTCCCATCTGGGAGATCTTTCACCTCCATTCAGGGAATGAAAATGCACTTGGATTTTCCGTTCCTGGATTGCCGGGAGTTCTGATCGGGGTAACTGATCACATTGCATGGGGAGAAACTGTGGCAGGTTACGATGTGGCTGATTTCTATTTTGAAAAGATAACCTGTGAAGGTAATGGGTGTTTTGCACTAAAAAAAGGAAAAAAATATGAGGTCAAAACGGCGTATGTTGACCACAGGGTCAGGACGGGTGCCCATAAGTGGGAAAATGTAAAACTTCCTGTTTACTACATTCCGGGTCAGGAAGTTTTGATAGTCTGGGACGAGAAGGATCTGAAGTTGCCCTATCCTGTACCTTCAACTCACTACGCCATTGGCTTCCGCTGGACTGGACAGAATATTTCTGATGAATTTGACGCCTTTCTTGGATATTTAAAGGCTGAGAATGTTGATGATTTTGCATCTGCAATTACAAATTTTGAGGTTGGTGCTCAGAACCAGGTTGCCATTGATAGAGATGGAAATATACTCTACTTCCCCCATGCCCAGATCCCTGTGAGGAGCGGTGGTTCAAGACAATGGAAAGTGATGAATGGCTACAATGGTGAGGGAGAATGGGTGGGGTACCTCCCGGAAGATAAAATACCCTACCTCAAAAATCCTTCACGGGGTTTTGTGAATACTTCAAACAACGACATAATTGGTGTTCTTCAGAACAATTCCCCTGCACGGGAAAAACCCATACTATTATTCCTCCCTTGATGCAGGTTTCAGGGCAAAAAGAGTTGAAGAGCTGATACTTGAAGGAAAAAGCAAAAATGAGCTTTCACTTGAATATATGAAAAAAATCCAGTGTGATGTAAAGTCTCTCCTTGCTGAGAGACTGGTGAAGTATATTCTTCAGGTGGCGAATAACAGGAATGATCTTGTAAAAAAATGGGGTATTGAGGGTACCATTGATGTTTTAAAGAAATGGCATTACTACCTCTACAGTGGTGTGGATCATGGGAGCAGGAAGTATGATAATCAGGAGAAATTTGAGAGTGTGGCAGCATCAATTTTCTCAATATGGTGGAGGGAGTTTGTAAATATTGTGCTTTCTGATGAAGTGGAGTATTACAATGTCCCCTTTCCTGATGCTGATTTCCCGGCAAGGCAGATTCTGATAATCCTCCATATACTTGAGGATTCCCCATCAACCATCACAAGCTACAACCCTGTTTATGGTGACAGTGATCTCTTTGACGATTTGAGGACACCTGATATAAGGGAGACGAGGGATTATGACATACTAAAAGCTCTTAAATATGCAGTGGATAACGGTGAAAAACTCTTCTCATCAAAAGATATGGATACCTGGAACTGGGGTAAGATCCACAGATTGCTGATGATTGATCCCTTTGTTGCAGATTTAAGGGGGCTGTTCTCCACAGATGGAGGAGAATACACCGTTAACCTTGCATCAACCATAGCTGGTTTTCTAAATCAGCCTGTTTTTATTCAGGTTGCAGGACCTTCAATGAGAATGGTTGTGTCAATGGATAAAAAAGGGGTAAATGTGGAGCTTTCCCTGCCGGGTGCCAATGGTGTTTACAGAAAGGATAATGACCTGTTTAATTACTGGTGGGAATGCAGATATGTGAAAGTGAAGTTCACAGGTGATGAAAAGTATGGAAAAATTCAATTCATATTAGAGCCTTATTGATTAAAAATTCTTTTTGAGCGAAATTTATTTTGATTTTTTAATCGTTTATTTGTATAATTAAGGAAAAAAGGAGGAACCATGAGAAAATTGATGGAAAAATCACTTATGGATGCCTTTGCCGGTGAAAGTATGGCTCATATGAAGTATCTGATCTTTGCTGAAGTTGCTGAAAAGGATGGTAAAACCAACCTTGCAAGGCTTTTCAGGGCAATTGCCTACGCGGAGTTCGTACATGCAAAGAATCACGCTAGAACGCTTGGGTTGATTGATGGGAATTTAAAAAATCTTGAGAGTGCCTGGGAGGGAGAGACCTTTGAAATTGAGGATATGTATCCTGCCTATATGGCCATTGCAAAGTACTTTGAGGATAAGAAGGCTGAAAGATCAATTCATTATGCCATTGAAGCTGAAAAGATCCATGCTGAACTCTACAAAGAGGCCAGGGAAAAGGTGGAAAAAGATGAGGATTTTCCAGAGGAGGAGATCTACATCTGTCCCGTGTGTGGATATACACATGTGGGGAAGGATCTTCCTGAAAAGTGTCCCGTCTGTGGTTTACCAGCAGACAAATTTGAAAAATTTTGATTGAAAGGAGTTTCATTATGATTGATAAAGAAATAGAAGAAGCCCTTAATAAGCAGATCAACGAGGAGATGTATTCTGCATATCTTTACCTCGCAATGTCATCAT
>JALSQH010000089.1 GCA_026985515.1 bacterium | reverse complement strand
TAATCCATTGCGGAAAAAGAGATCCCCCGCCTTTTGAAATTCTCCACCTCTGTAGAAAAGTTCTGCAGCATGAACAGTATCACCTGTCTCCATATAGAGTTTGGCTGCCAGAAGATATTTGCCGCTTTCTTCGTAGAGTTTTGCGGCAAGGGCCTTGTCCCCTGCTTTTTCGTAAAAGGATGCAGCGGCGATTCTGTCTCCCTCTTCAAGCAAAAGATCTCCCAGTTCTCTGTATGCTCCCGCTCTTTTATACAGCTCCTTTGCCTCGGAGAACATTGAGATTTCTCTGTAGAGGTCAGCGGCTTCTTTAAAATGGCCTGTACTCTCAAGTTTTTCAGCTTTCTTCAGCTTCTTTTTCCCCTCTTTTGTAGTTGCTTCAAGAGGAAGAAATTCGTATTTTTTCTTTTTTCTGAAGATCATTTTACTTGCTCAGTAATTTTGCAATTATTGTGATAACAATGCTGAGAACAATGCTCAGAATAATAGAGGTCATGAGGGGGAAGTAAAAGTGGAAGTTTCCCTTCGAAATGTGGATATCACCCGGAAGTTTCCCAAGAGCAGGGAGTTTATCTCCCAGAAGGATGATGAGACCGAAAAGAATCAGAATAATTCCAGTTATTATCAGGAACTTACCAATTCCCCCCATCATGATTTTGACATCCTTCCTCTGATTTCCTTAAAAGCTGCTATGACCTCTTCCATATTCTGAAATCTATCGTTTGGATCTTTTTCCATGCACTTGAGGATTATTCTTTCCAGTCCCTTGTCAACATCTGGTACTATTTCACTTGGTGGGGTGGGAGGGGTATGGACATGATGAAATCCTATCTCCCCTTTTTTAAATGGTACTTCTCCAGTAACCATTTCATAGAGAGTTGCTCCAAAGGAGTAAATATCACTCCTTTCATCAACCTTCTCACCAAGAAATTGCTCTGGAGACATGTAGTATGGAGTACCAACCACCATCGTCTGGTGCTGAGCTGTATCCTGCCATGCTCTTGCGAGTCCGAAGTCCGCAATCTTAACTCTCCATTCCTTATCTTTGATACTTATCATAATGTTGGACGGCTTTATATCTCTGTGGATAAGGTTTGATCTGTGAGCATAGGCGAGGCCCTTTGCCACACTTACCCCTATGAAGAGGACCTCCTTCAGATTTAATCTTCCCTTCCTTTTTATGTAATCCCTCAGTGTGATTCCATCTATGTATTCCATGACGAGGTAGTATTCTCCATCATCTTCCCCATAATCATATATTGTCACGATGTTCGGATGATTTAAGGCGGCAGCCTTCTTCGCCTCACTTTTGAAATTCGCAATGGCAATGGGATTCAATCTCAGAGAAAGGGGGAGAACCTTCAGTGCCACTATCCTGTCAAGTACTGTATCGTGAGCCTGATAAACCACTCCCATCCCTCCCCTTCCAAGTTCGCGTAGAATCTGGTATCTTTTTCTTCCCTTCTGAACTCCGGGAGACTCAGAGGATGATTCCTGATTTTTTTCCCCGGTTATTTTCTTCGTTTCCAGCTTCGCTCTGAGGAGTTCATATTTCTGTTTCACATCTTTGTAGAAGAGTTTTTTATCAATGAATTTTCTGTATATATCGAATGCCTTTTCGTAATCACCTTCTTTTTCATATCTTGCTGCCAGGGTGTACATTATGTCAAGATTGTTCCTTCTGACCTCTATTTGATTGTACTTTTCATATATTTTTTTTGCCTCTTCCCATTGATTTCTCTCAAGATAAACTTTCAAAACGGCAGTTACAGCTTCTGTCAGCTCTTCGGAGTTCCCTTTAAGTTGCTCAAGAAGTTTAACGGCATTTTCCAGGGTGTCGCTTTTTGAAGAAAGAGAGACAGCTTCAACTATTTGCCCGCCCTTTATCAACATTTCTATAACTTTTTTAATGTTGTTTGCCTTTCTGTACATATCTGCCGCGGCAAGGTAATCCCCTGCCTTTTCGTAACTCATCGCTGCTTTTTCAAATTTCCCATCTGTGGCAAACATATCGGCGGCAAGGGCATAATCCCCAGCTTTCAGGTAGAGTTCTCCAGCCCTGGAGTATTTTCCATGTCTTTTGAATATTTCTGCAGCTGAAAGATAATCTCCACTCTGGAGATAACTCTCCGCCGCAGAAAGTTCGTCACCTTCTTTTTCATAAACCTCTGCCCTGATCTGGGCAGCTCTCTTTTTATCCCCCAATTTTTCGTAAATTTCTGCTGCCTTGAGGGGTAAGCCAGCCATGTGGTAATACTCTGCTGCCTTTTCCCACATATCAAGAATTCCTGCAATTTCCGCCGCTTTGGCGTAATTCCCCCCCTCTTCATACATTTCCATTGCCCTTTCATACTCTCCGGCGAGCTCCAGATATGTGGCTGTCTTCAGTGCAAGTTTTTTGAGGTCTTTTATCCTGTTGGGATTCATTGATTGCTGAGACTCAAGGGACTTCTTTTCGTCTCTGTAAACTTTGTATAGCAGTTGAGAGGCCTTTTTGTAATTCTTTGCCTTTATGTATTCTTCTATGGCTTTCTCCAGATATTCTCCTCTTTCATACACCTCGGCAGCTTTCTCATGCTGGTTGATTCTGCTGAGAAGCTCAGCTGCCTTTACAAAACTCTTTTCTTTGAGATAGGCTTCCACCGCTTTCTGGTAGTTTCCCGCTTTCTCCCATTCTTCTGCAGCTTCCATGAATCTTCCAGCCTTTTCATAGAGAAGGGCAGCAGATTCATTGAGGTTATGCTCAGATGCCAGTTGAGCTGCCATGATTGTTTTTCCGCTCTTATGATAGAGTTCCACAGCTCTCGGAATCTCTCCAATTATTCTGTAAATGTCCGCTGCTTTTGTTATATCTCCCTCCTTCACGAGTCCTTCTGCTATTTTCCTGTATTTTTCTTTCTCCCTTTTTGAAAGTTGTTTCCCGGGTGGGGGAAGAGTGAAATTTTTCTTCCTGCTCCCTGAGAGGAACAACCTGTAGAGGAGAAAAATTAAGGCTATGCCAGCTCCTGCCACCACATAACTTCTGTATTCTCTGCTTTCTATCCATGGGAGAATCTGACCGGTAATATCAAGCAACTTTTCGTAGAAACTGGTCAAAATCTCAACTATCTTTTCCATCAAAAAGTTCTCCCTGACCTTTCACCGGTAGTCCCATGTAGCGGTAAGTCACTGCTGTTGCCTTTCTCCCCTTCTGAGTTCTCTGAATAAGACCAATTCTCATGAGATATGGTTCAATTACATCTTCAACGGTGTCCTTTTCCTCATTGAGGGCGGTGGAAATTGAATCAATTCCCACAGGTCCTCCATTGAATTTATGAACAAGGGCTGTCAGATACTCCCTGTCTTCTCTGGTAAGTCCAAGTTCATCAATGCCCAGTTCTTTAAAGGCTTCAAGGGCTATTTCTTCATTGATAATGTTGTTATTTCTCAACTGGGCAAAATCCCTGACCCTTTTGAGAAGTCTGTTTGCAATTCTGGGAGTTCCCTTGGATCTTTCAGCAATTGCCCTCGCTCCTCCCTCTGTGAGTTCCACATTCATGATGGTGGCTGATCTGAAAAGAATCTCCATTAATTCTTCCACACCATAGTAATCAAGTCTGAAAGACATGCCAAATCTGTCTCTCATGGGAGAACTGATTTTACCTGCACGGGTGGTGGCACCAATGAGGGTGAAGGGTGGTATCGGGATTCTTATGGGTCTCGCTCCTGCTCCCTCGCCTATCATAATATGGAGTACGAAATCCTCCATGGCAGAGTAGAGCATTTCTTCCACAACTCTGGAGAGTCTGTGGATTTCATCAATAAAGAGTACAGTTCCCTCCTTCTCAATGGAGGTTAAAATTGCAGCAAGATCCTTTTTCTGTGCAATGGCAGGAGCAGTTGTCGTGATAATATCAACCCCAAGTTCGCTGGCTATAACCATGGCAAGGGTGGTTTTGCCAAGTCCGGGAGGTCCATAGAGCAGAATATGTTCGAGGGTCTCTCCCCGTTCCATGGCGGCCTGTATGGCAATTTTCAAGTTTTTTTTAATTTCCGTCTGACCGACATACTCATCAAAAGTTGTGGGCCTCAATTTATTGTAATCACTCATCTTTCTCCCCTTCCAAGAGAAATTGCGAGGGCTATCAATTCCTCCAGGGTGGCATTTTCACCCTTTATCTCTACAGCTTTTTTGGCAAGTTTTCTCGACTCACTTTCTGAATAATCAAGGGATCTCAGAGCAGCTGTAACATCGTTGAGGATGGAGAGGTTTTTAATGTCTTCAACACCAAGGTCCTTTATCTTGTCTTTGAGTTCAACTATTAACATCTCCGCCACCTTTCTTCCAACACCTCTGGCACGGGTAAGAGCATCGGCATCCCCACTTAAAATTATAGTGGCCAGTTCCGGAAATGAAAAGGTGGAGAGAATGGAAAGAGCCAGTTTCGTACCCACTGTGGGAACTGATACCAGGATTCTGAAAAGATCCTTTTCTTCAGGTGTTTCAAACCCAAAAAGCTCAAATTTAAATTCCTGTGAGTAAAAGTGAGTGTGGATGTAAAGTTCAATTGTGTCACCTTCTGAGAATTGTGGCTCTTCAATCAATCTGAGGGGGACCTTAACTTCAAATCCAATTCCACCCACATCAATCAGGATCCTGTCTCTTTGTATTTCAAGGATTCTTCCTCTTAAAAAACCAATCATATTTTATTCCTTTGAGACATAGTATCTGCAGAGAGCAAGAGCAAGAGCATCGGTGGAATCGTGGGTTCCATCAAGCTTTTGGGAGAGAGTGTATTCAACAATTCTGGCAACTTCAAATTTTTCAGCCCGTCCATTACCGGTTACAATTCTTTTAACCTTTGCGGGAGGATATTCAAAAACTGGTATGTTTTTCAATCCCCCTATCAGCAGAATAATTCCACGAACCTGGTTTAACAGTTCAGATGCATGATAGTCTTTTCCACTGTATGCCTTTTCAAGGGAAATTTCATCTATCCTGTATTGAGTAACGATTTCTGAAACTTTCCTGAATACCTGGACTAACTTCTTTCTGCTGTCCTTTTCCCTTCTCAGGTCAAGGGAAGAATGGTGAACATAACTGATCTTTCCATCTTTTACCTCTATAATCCCCAGTCCCACAATTTTTGTTCCAGGATCTATGCCTAAAATCCTCATTTACACTATGATGCTAACTTTTCCATCTCTTCAACGGAAATATCAAAGTTTGCATAAACTTCATCAACATCATCCAGTTCCTCCAGAGCCTCCATGAGTTTCAACATCTGTTCAGCCGCCTTTCCACTCAATTTCACCTGTGTTTGAGGAATCATTGATATCTGGGCACTGGTGTACTTGATTCCAGCTTCATCAAAGGCTTTTTTAACTTTTTCAAAGTCTTTTACATCTGTGATTACTTCGATAATATTGTCGTCTTCAGGTTCATTTATGTCCTCTGCTCCCGCATCAAGGGCTATCTCCATTACCTGATCAGGGTCAACTTCATCTTTGTTGAAGAGGAAGTATCCTCTCTCATTGAATAACCAGGAAACACAGCCTGTTTCACCCAGGCTGCCACCATATTTTGAGAAGATATGTCTGACATCAGCAGCAGTCCTTCTCTTGTTATCGGTCAGAGCTTTTACCATTACTGCCACTCCGTTGGGTCCATAACCTTCGTAAATGACCTCCTCATATTTTGCTCCACCTTCCAGCTCTCCGGTTCCCTTTTTAATTGCCCTTATGATATTCTCCTGAGGCATGTTGGCAGCTTTAGCCTTTTCAATGACTGCTCTGAGGCGGGGATTGGTGTCAGGATTTCCTCCACCCATCCTCGCTGCAACCTGAATCTCCCTTATCAGTTTGCTGAAAAGTTTTCCCCTTTTTGCGTCCTCTTTTGCTTTTTTGTGTTTAATAGAACTCCATTTATTGTGTCCAGACATGATGACCTCCGTTGTTTTGTTTTATAGAAAAAGGTTGTTTTCTTCCTCAGATTCAACGATTAGTGACCTGACAATCTCTTTTCCAAGAGTGATTTTTACCACTTCATCCATGTGTTCCACAGGTATGATGGTTAACTCTTCTTTGACAAAATCGGGAATTTCCTCCAGGTGAGGGATGTTTTCAGCGGGTATAATTACCTTCTTTATGTGTTCTCTATGGGCTGCGAGCAGTTTTTCTCTTATTCCTCCTACTGGCAGCACCCTTCCCCTGAGAGTTATTTCCCCTGTCATTGCTATTTGTGAATCAACCACCCTGCCGGTGAGAGCAGAGGCAATGGAGATTGCAATGGCAATACCTGCAGAGGGACCATCCTTTGGTACTGCCCCTTCTGGAACATGAACATGAATGTCATACTTTTTATAAAAATCCTCTTCAATACCAAGCTCCTCCGATATGGATCTGATGTAGGTGAGGGCAGCCTGAGAGGATTCCTTCATCACATCTCCCAGTTTCCCCGTGAGGGTCAACTTACCGCTGCCGGGTATGATGGTGGTTTCAATTATGAGAAGCTCTCCTCCATATTCGGTCCAGGCAAGTCCGTTGACGATGCCGGGAATGAGTATCTTTTCTGTTCCAATGCTCTTGAACCTGGGTATGCCAAGATAGGTTTCTATGCTGTCCACATCAATAACGATATGGATCTCATCTTTTTTCTTCCTTGATGTGGCAACTTCCATGGCAATCTTTCTCATAATCTTTGCAATTTCTCTCTCCAGATTTCTTACCCCAGCTTCTCTGGTGTATTCATTGATTATTTTGAGGATGGCTTCGCGGCTGAATTCTATTTTGACCTTTCCCAGTCCATGTTCCTTTTTCTGCTTGGGGATCAAGTGTCTCAGAGCAATTTCCACTTTTTCATGTTCTGTGTAACCTTCAATGGGGATTATCTCCATTCTGTCCCTGAGGGGCGGAGGGATGGCAGGAAGATAATTGGCTGTAGTGATAAAGAAAACATTGGAGAGGTCATACTCAATATCAAGGTAGTGATCGAGAAATGCGTTGTTCTGCTCGGGGTCCAGAACTTCAAGAAGGGCTGATGCGGGATCTCCACGATAGTCAGATGAGAGTTTATCGATTTCGTCCATGAGAAAGACTGGATTTATGGTCCCTGCCTTTCTCATTCCCTGAATTATTTTTCCGGGCAGAGCTCCCACATAGGTTCTTCTGTGTCCCCGTATTTCCGCTTCATCCTTCACTCCACCAAGAGATATTCTCACAAATTTTCTCCCAAGAGATTTTGCAATGGATTTTGCAAGTGATGTTTTCCCGACACCTGGAGGTCCAACAAAGCAGAGTATGTTTCCCCTGAACTTACGATTCAGTTTTTTTACTGCGAGGTATTCAATGATTCTCTCCTTAACCTTTTCCAGCCCATAATGGTCCCTGTCAAGTATCTTTTTCGCCCTTGAAAGACTCAATCTGTCTCTGGTTTTCTCCTTCCATGGAAGGGAGAGTATCCAGTCAAGGTAGTTCCTCACAACAGTTGCCTCTGCAGAGGTGGGCTGCATTGAATTGAGTTTTTTCAGTTCTCTGAGTGCGACTTCTTTTACTCTGGGTGGTAGATCCTTTTCAGATATTTTCTGTTCCAGCTGTGTTATCTCTTCTTTGAAGGACTCGAAGTGCCCCAGTTCTTTCTGGATGGCTTTTAACTGCTCGTTTAGGTAGTACTCCTTCTGGTTTTTCTCGATCTGCTTTTTTACATCCTCCTTGATCTTTTTCTGCAATTTCAGGATTACCAGTTCTTTTTCAACAAGTTCAAAGGCGATTTTGATTCTTTCCCCCAGGTTACTTTCTTTCAGGAGGGGGTAACTTTTCTCTGGAGCCAGTTCCATAAATTCCGGAATGGCATCTATAATTTCACTCATTGCCGGGGGAGCCCATTCTTTTCTGTTCAGAGTCACAGGCACATCACGATCTTTCAGGTGTGAGTATTCCTTGAGTGATTCTATCATATTGAGAAACATTGCTTTTTCTTCAAGGGTTATGTTCAGATCTTCTTTCATCGGTTCAACAACTGCCGAGAGAGACTCCTCTTCTCTTAAAATATCCCTCAAAATTATTCTTCGCTTTCCAAGAAGATTTACCCTGTAGCTTCCATTTGCCAGTTCCCTCAGAGAGATAACTTCTGCTTCAACCCCCATCATTTCAGGAGGATCTTCTTCAAATCCTGTTCTGAAAAATATAGCCACATTCTCATCTCTTTCAGTGGCTCTGGATAGCGCGAGTCTATTTTTTCTGTCGGGAATGATTAGATCCATGTGGCGGTGTGGGAACAGTATTTCGCTGCTCAGAATTACAAGCGGTAAAACTTTCCTTTCATCATGTCTGAAGTGTCTGAACATACAACTACCTCTTTCTTCTATTTATTATAACAAAACTGATGCCATAACACAAAAGGCGGGAACTGGATGGATACAATAAGGTACTATTTTGTCGTAACTTTAACGGGATGGTAGGACCATCCTTTCCCGTTTCCTGTCTCACCGTAGTAATTATTACCCCAGCACATAAGTGAGTAGTGGTCATATTCTGTTTGTCGCACTGCGCAGGTGAATCCCTCCCCGGTTTCAACCATAATTCCCCCGGAATCAATAACCATCACTGGAGATGAATATGTTAAGTTTATATCCCCTGCACCTACCTGCCCCGCTGAATTGTCACCCCAGCACCAGACTGAGCCATCAAGTTTCACACCACAGGTATGGTTGGAACCAGCTGAGACATCAATAAAGTCTGTGCCAACAAACTGCGGTGTGTTGTATTCGGCTTCGCTTCCCTTTCCAAGTCCCAGTTGCCCATATCCATTGTCACCCCAGCAGTAGAGATTGTAGGAGTTGTCAATTGCGCATACATGTCTTCCGCCCACAGAGACTTTACTCCAGTTATTCCCCGTACCTGACTGGACAGGGATGGTTATTTTTTCTGAATAGAATCCACTTCCACCCTGACCCCAGTTGTTATCACCCCAGCACCATAGTGAGCCGTCTGTTTTGATACCACATGTGGACTGATGCCATGGAAATTTTGAGGTGGAAATGTACTGCCAGTTGGTGCCGATAAGGGTTGGAGAGTGAAGTTCCTGTGTATTACCTGTACCTAACTGTCCACGATTATTGGTACCCCAGCATTTCAATGCTGAGTCGCTGAATATGGCACAGGTGTAACCAGCCCCTGCTGAGACCTGAAAGACACCAGAGGTGACGGTTGTGGGGGATGTTACAGAGTCTGAGGTTATACCGTTGCCAATTTCTCCTGCACTGTTATCACCCCAGCAGAGGAGAGAGTCACTGCTCCCTGCTATGACACACACATGGTTGAATCCTGAGGAGATATATGAAACCTCTGTTATTTTCCCCATGAAGAAGGGAGACTCGGTTAACAATTCCGGATATGAGAATATCTCATGATCAATGTTTTTACCCCATCCATACAGTTCACTTGAATCATATGATGTGGCAATTACAAAGCTGGATCCTGCTGAAAGTAAAGCGAAGTTGTCTATCGTTTTTGAGGAAATATACTCTGGATAGAGTGTTATGCCTGATTCACCTGTTCCCACTTCGCCCTCATTGTTTTTACCCCAGCACCACAATGTTCCATCATCTTTAATGGCACATATATAATCATCTCCGATGCTTATTTTTTGCCAGCTGGATGTACCTGTTTGCACCGGGGTGAGGATGATGTTACCCTGAAGATCCATCAACACACCTCTCACATTTCTACCCCAGCACCAAAGCGATCCATCATTCTTCAAAGCGCAGTTCTGGTGTACCCCACAGCTCACACTGGTCCAGTCGGTTGAGTCAGTAACTTTATGAGGGGGGTTACCGGTGGATCCCTGCGTCATACCATAGTAGAACTCAACATCTCCCGGGAAATAATTTTCATATCCCCAGCACCAGAGAGATCCATCTTCCGAAACTGCACAGGTATGGTCACTGCTCGCCGAAATATCCAGCCATCTTCTGGTAGAGGCTCGTGTTGGCGAAGAGGAATATGAGACTGTTGTTATCCCAAGCTGGTAGTTATTATTTTTGCCCCAGCACCATACTGTATGATCATTCATGTTTATGGCACAGGTGTGGTTATCACCCACAGCAAATTTCTCCCAGTAAAAAGGGCCTGTCACGGGTGAAGGATAGTTTCTGTATCCCTCAATACCACCGTCACCAAGTTTACCCGAGGTGTTATCTCCCCAGCACTCCATTATGTTGTCAGTCGTGAGTCCACAGGTAAAGAGATAACCTGCTTTAACATCACTCCATTTTTCAGATGAGAGAACTTTCACAGGATAGGGAGAATTTTCAAATGTGCCGTTTCCCAGTTCTCCATATGAATTGTCTCCCCAGCAGTAGAGATCACCATTTATATCAATTCCACAGGTATGATTGTAACCTGCCGAGACTGTAACCCATTCAATGGTTGGAGAAATCTGTTCAGGATAACTTATGAAACTTCTGCCCGGTTCCCCCACTTCTCCTTCCGAGTTGTAACCCCAGCACCAGAGTGTGCCATCATCTTTTACACCACATGCGTGAGAGGGTCCAGTAGAGATTGTTCTCCATTTTGTTATTTTTACAATCCAGGAATATGTTACCACCGGTCCCAGATTGCCATACTGATCAATACTCCTGACACTGAATGTGTGGATACCTTCATCAACTTTTACGCTGTAGGGGGATGTGCACAGATGCCATTCTCCTCCGTCAAGACTGCATTCAAAAATTGCATACTCTGCGGAAGAGAAAAATTCAAAAAGAGCCGAAGTACCTGATACTGTACCCGTGTAGGTCAGTGGTTTTGGATATGTGGGATATCGGGTTAAATATGTGAGTGGTGGGGTGAGGTCAACTGTCTCCAGCTTTACCAGATCACCCGGTCTCAGATTTACATATTGAGCTTTTACATTGTAGATTGTACCGAGGGAGAGGGGATCACTGGTTAGCCCCTCAAAAATATCTTCTACCCTGGTGGAACCATCCTTATTGGCTATGAAGATTGCATAATATTTTCCGGGCAAAATGTTTGTGAGTTCATACTTTCCATTTTTTATCTCACCTATTGATTCTGAGATTCCCGCCAGAATATCTATGGATGGAAGCTCAGTTATATGGAGTGGCTGGGGCTGGTATAAGTAATTCTGGTTTACAAGAAAAATGATTCCATCCAGGAGAGGTTTCCCATATTTGACTGCTGATCCGTGTAGTGAAGCTAAATATGAATTCTGGATCCTTTCAGAAGTCCAGCGAGAGAGATCCACATTGAGATTGCTGGAGGGGATCAGATTTTTCTGTACAGATCTATCCCCCTCAGGTGTGATTGCCAGGACTTTTACGGGAAAATTCTGTGGAAGATAAAGCGAATTGATTTTTAAGCGTTGCAAATTTAACATCTGAATAAATGGTGTTTCAGTGGCAAGAAAATCTGAAACGAAAGATATTCTGGGAAATTTTTCTGATCCGAAATTAAAGTTAACTTTAACCAGATGAATTCGTGAATTGAGAATTATTTCAATTTCTTCGCGTGGTTGATCAATATATCTGGTGGTTTTGCCCGAATAGATTATGTATGGGGATTCCCTGTCATCTTTATCAGCCCATGCGAATGCTTCAAAAATATATCTTTTCCTTGATTCAAGTTCAACTGTTACACTGCTCTGGTACCTGGTGGATATTTTTTTTACAGTTTTTCCGTTTGTTCTTATTGCCAGTCCAATTCCCGTTATTTCATTACCCTCTTTATCTTCAAGGAGTGGATTGAAGCCACTGTATATTCTGTTTCTTTCGATGCCAGGGAAATGAATGATTACCATTGATGTCTTCCTGTTATTTTCACTGCATCCGAGAAAAATAAAAAAAATGAAGGAAAACAGCAAGACCTTTTTCATTGATCCCCCTCCATCTTTGATAGTTAGAGTTTACCACATATGAGTTTGTTGGGCAATTCTGGATAAAGTGTTGAATAAGAGAGTATGTGATGCTATCCTTTATATGATGTGTGACACATATGTGATCTTCCCTGCAGATACAGAAGATGGCAGTTTTTACTTTGGAAAGAATTCTGACAGGGAGCCCGATGAGGCTCAGGTGGTGGAGATCCACCCCCTGCAGGACCATCCCGACGGAGCAGGGTTAAGGGCCACATACATTGAAATCCCCCAGGTCAGACACACCTACGGGATCATCATCTCCCGTCCCTACTGGATCTGGGGAGCAGAAATGGGTGTGAATGAGTTTGGTCTTGCCATCGGCAATGAGGCGATTTTCACAAAGGTGAAGAGGGAAGATAGTTATGGTCTCATCGGGATGGACCTTCTTCGCCTCGCCCTTGAGAGAGCAAAAAACAGGGAGGAAGCTGTTGAGGTTATTACATCTTTGCTTGCTGAGTATGGACAGGAAGGTCCCTGTGGGCATAGAAATAAGAAATTGCGCTACGACAATTCTTTTTTAATTGTCGATGGCAAGGGTGCGATAGTTCTTGAAACTTACGGCAGGGAATGGGCTTTCAGAGAGGTCGATGGAAGTACATCAATATCCAACATTATTTCCCTTTCAACGGACTATGATGAGGTCTCTGAAGGAATAGGAAAAAATGTAAGGAAGGTCGTTTCGTATAGGGGCAAAATTGATCTTTTCAAAACATACAGTGATTGGCTCTATACCACATTTGCTGGAGGAAAGGAGAGGAAAAAACTTTTCGGGAGAAAATTGAAAGAGATGGGAAAGGTGGATCTCTGGAAAATTTTTGATCTTCACAGAGCTCATTCATCGGAGGATTTTCACCCTGCAAAGGGTGGTAATTCTGATCTGTGTATGCATGCTGTGGATCCTCTTGTGAGGATAAGCCAGACTGCAAATTCAATGGTGGTGAGATATCGGGGTAAGGGAGAATTTGACATTTTTTTCACAGGCACCTCCCTTCCATGTACATCCTTTTTCATACCTGTGAAATTTTCCTCTGATGAATTTATCCCTGAAGATTCTCCTCCACATGGGGTGTTTACCCAGGGCTCCTGGTGGTGGGAACATGAGGTTCTGGTAAGGATGCTGATAAACAGATGGTATCTTTTCAATGAGTACAGAGCTGAAAGAGACAGGATAGAAAAAGAGTTTGTTGGGGAACTTTTGAAAAATTACACCGAGACACTTCGGGAGGATTATATTGAGAGAATAAGAGATTTTAGAAAAAGGTGGATAGAGAGGTTAAAGGAAGAAAAAATTGAGAGGGGTCACATCTTGTTTAAATTCTTCAGGGGAAGGTTGAATAAACGAAACGAACTCCCCTTTATCTTTTGATATGAAAATCATACTTGCTCCAAATTCATTTAAGGGCACCCTTTCTTCCGCTGAAGCGGTGAAATGGATGGAGAAGGGGGTGAAAGATGCGTGTGAGTGGTGTGGTGTAATCTCCCTTCCCCTTGCAGATGGAGGAGATGGGACTCTGGAAGTTGTCCACTTCTATATTGGCGGGAGATTCCTGAAGGTGAGGGTTCATGATCCTCTGGGGAGGGAAAGGGAGGCTGAATTGCTGGAAGGTGGTGACTCCGTGTGGGTTGAACTCTCTTCTGCCTCGGGTATGAAACTCTTAAAAAGTGAAGAACTTAACCCGCTGATAACCACCACATATGGAACGGGGGAATTATTGAGATATGCTCTCTCCACCGGGAAGAAAGTTTTTCTTGCCGTGGGTGGAAGCGCCACAGTGGATGGTGGAGCAGGGATACTCGCGGCTCTGGGGGTGAAGTTCATAGATGTTGGCGGGAAGGAGTTCATCCCCGCTGGCGGGAATCTTCACAGGATAGGTGCCGTTAAAATACCCGCTGAGCTTAAAAGAAGGGGAAGGAATCTGGTCATCCTGTCCGATGTTGAGAATCCCCTCCTTGGTGAGAGTGGTGCCGCACATGTTTATGCACCCCAGAAGGGGGCGGGAAAGGAAGATGTGGAGTTACTTGAGAGAAACCTGAGCTATTTTGCAAAGCTTACTCAGAGAATCACCGGAGTTAATCCGGAGAATGTCTGCTGTGGTGGTGCAGCGGGGGGTGTTCCTGCTTTCCTGAGTGCTTTTCTGGGAGCAGAGGTGAGAAGGGGAAGCGAAGAGATAATAAAAATCTCGGGTCTTGTGGATAAGCTGAGGGATGAAGAGATAAAACTGGTTATAACCGGTGAGGGCAGAATTGATGAACAGAGTTTCTACGGCAAGATACCTGGAAGGGTTCTTGAAATTTCAAAAGATGCGGGGAAAAAGGTTGCTGCCATATCCGGGGTGTTGAGTTATTCGGAGTCTGATCTTTTTGAAAAATTTGATATTCTTTTCCCCATTGTAACAGATTTTGTTAATTTTGAATTTGTTCTAAAAAATTCAGGGCCTCTTCTGAGAATGGCAACCCAAAGGGTGGTTTCAATTTTTCTCAATATCTCAAAATCTCAATTATGAGATATTGGGTAAATAAAATTCCTTTATCTGGAGTCACCTTCTGGATAACGGAAGATGTGCTGATTTGTAGAGATAAAAAGCAGATACTGGATTGACCAGATTTTTATTGAGGATCTCGGCTTTCGGTAAGATTATTTTGGAGCTAAAGCGCATTCTTTCCCTTTTCCCCTCCCTCTGCTATAATATACCCATGAAGAAGATCCCCTATGGTATTGCCAATTATGATTCGCTGAAGAGGGATAATTACTATTTTGTGGATAAGATCCATTTTATTCCAGAACTGGAGAAACTTGGCAGTCGTTATCTCTTCTTTCTCCGTCCCCGCAGATTTGGTAAATCTCTCTTTCTCTCCATTTTGGAGCATTACTACGACATCAGGATGAAGGAGCATTTTGAGGAGTTATTTGGGGATACCTACATAGGGAGGAATCCCACTCCTCTGAGGAACAGTTTTGCCATACTTCATTTTGACTTTTCTGGCATAC
>JALSQH010000088.1 GCA_026985515.1 bacterium | reverse complement strand
AACATTTTCATCTTCCCTTTGAAACCCCTTCAATGCATGAAGTTGTATTTACTGACAGGTATCAGATGAAAAATCATGTTACAACGATGGATATTGCCAAAGCACTCATTGACAGGGGATTTCACCCACCCACAGTTTACTTTCCGCTGGTGGTTAAAGATGCAATAATGATTGAACCAACTGAAACTGAAAGTAAAGAGGAACTCGACCAGTTTATAAATGCAATGATTGAAATTGCTGAAGAGGCTGAAAAAAATCCTGAAAAAATAAGAAATGCGCCAGAGAATACCCTCGTATCCCGCCTTGATGAGGTCAGGGCTGCCCGTCAACCGAAGTTGAAGTATGAGTGAGGCTTCCCCTGAGAACCGATATTTTGTGCTTAACCAGCGGTACCAGTGTTGAATCTGGTTTAAGGGAAATAAATCTTAGATAAGCGAGAATCGCTTTCTCTTTTTTCCCCTCCTTTTCATAAGTACTCCCAAGATTGTACCACGCCTCTGCAAAATCAGGCCTCTTCCTGACAACCTTTTCATACACCTTTTCAGCTTCATTATACTTCCCAAGTTTAAAATAGCAGATACCCTGATTGTAGTAAACAACTTCAGGTTTACTGTATTCCTTTTCAACCGCTTCAGACAAAATCCTGATACTCTCCTCACATTCTCCTTTGTTCAACAAAACCATTCCCAGGAGCACCATATATGATGGATTTGCCGGTTCAACCTGAACAAGTAATCTGGCATATTTCTCCGCTTTATCCAGATTACTTCCATTCATCATATCAAGTGTTACTGCTGAAATATATGAAAGCAACTTACTGTAATTGCTGGCTACAGTCTCATCATAATGAATCTGCAGGGATTTTTTAAAATTTAAAAGAGCGCCAGCATAATCTTTCAAAAAATAAAGATCCATGGCAAGTATACTGTAACAAATAGAACATCCGGGATTCAGTTTTATCGCCTTCTCAAGAGCCTTTCTGGATTCACTGTAACGTTTCATCTTTTGAAGAACCCTGCCCTTCTCCAGATAAACTTTATAATTCCGGGGATCGAGTGTTTCCACGAAAAAAATTTCTTTAAGAGCAAGGTCAAAATTGCCCAGATTAAAATAAACCTGATAAAGGAAATAGTGAGCTTCTAAATTGGAAGGATCAATCTGCACAACATGTTTGAGGTCATTAATGGTTCTTGAAAAAAGTCCCATTTCTCCGGAAATCCTCGCATCAAGCATCAGCATATCAACATTATCAGGAGCCAGAATCAATCCACTTTCAAGATATCTGAGTGCCTCATCATCTTTCCCTTTCTTGTGCAATAGTCTGGCAAGAGGAAGAAAAACATCAACATAATCTGGCTTTAGAGAAAGGGCTTTTTTAAAAGACACAATGGCTTCGTCCACTTTACCAAGATCTTTTCTTATCATCCCAAGGGAATAGTAAAATTCAGGCTTTTCCTCAAGTTCTGCTGCCTTCTCCACCTCTTTCTCTGCTTCAGATAAGTTTCCTCTTTCTGCAAGAATTATTCCAAGATTGTAATGATAAACAGGGTTATCGGGAAACTGCTGAACGAGAGTTTTGTATTTTAGATAAAGATCCTCTTCAGCCAGTAAAACAACTGAACCATTAAGACAAATAAGAAAAAGAAAAAGCAGAGCTTTTCGTAATTTATTCATTCACAGGTATCCGTAATCTCTTAACCATTCCGTAGCAAGAAAATACTCTTCACTCTCCGGTGAAACAATTTTTTCTAAATAATACCTGTTTATCAATTTCTTTTCAAACAGGAAAATTGCCACCTGTGAGGAAGAGGTATATTCAACTACTGGTGGATAAACACCTCCTGGTAAAAATTCTCCCTTTGAAAGATAGATAAAAATATAATCAACCTTTATTGAAACATTCATCGTGTAAAACTCTCTTATCAACTTTAGCAGCTTCTCCATGTACTTGAGAGAAACTCCATTTTCAAGCAACAAATCTGCTACTCTAAACATCCGTGGTTTTTCTTCAACTATTTTCTTAAAAAGTAGATAAATTTGAAGATCACTTTCTGTATCGTCTCCGAATAATATGAGTGAATGTCTTTTCCCATCCATCAGCCTCAAAATCTCAAATAGAGCAAAGAGTTTAAATGTAACCTGAGACCTTAATTGATCAAATTCAAATCTCTTGAAAAGTGCAGGCTGATCTTTCATCGCTATAACGTCATACTCCACACCATCCCTCAGCATCTTGTCACTCAAAGGAGAAAAAAGAAATGGTGGAGAAGCAGTTACAAATACAAAAGGCGTCAAAACAGGTTGATCCCCCCTACCATGCCGCAGCGCCTGATAAACAAGATTCATTCTGTCAATGGTCACTTTATCAACAGCCACCTCAAGAGGTATCCACATAAGCCCCTTTAAGGATTCAAAATCGGTGTTCAGGTAGGTTTTATCAATATCGCTGATTATTACTCTCCCGGTCGCAGGAAAGGAGTCACGTTCTCTGAAAATAACCAGAGGATAAAAAACAGAATCAATTCTCTCAGGATAAATATTCCTCTTAACAGTTTTACTCTTCCTGAGGAACTCTGGTAAGTTTTTCAATGGCATCTTCAACTTTTAATCCTCTGTAAATAACATCATGAATTGCTGTGAGAAGTGGAAGATTAACCCCATGTTTTTCAGCATAATGATACATCACTTTTGCTGCGTATATACCTTCAACAGTCTGATTTACCTTTTTCAAAGCTTCATCCGGTGATAAACCTTCTGAAAGAGCCTTTCCAAAACGGAAATTTCTACTGTATTGACTTGTACAGGTGGCAATGAGATCCCCTATTCCAGCAAGAGAAATGAAAGTATCCCCCTCCGCTCCCATAGCTTCACCAAGTATTTTCATTTCGCGAAGGCCTTCGGTCATTAGATAAGAAAATGTGTTCACTCCAAATCCCTTTCCGTGGGCTATACCAGACGCAATTGCCACAATGTTCTTGAATGTTCCTGCCAGTTCCACCCCTGTTACATCACTGCTGCCATACACATTGAATAATCTATGATTGAGGAGAGATATTACTTTACTCTTCACCAGTTCAAATCTTGAAGCAACAATGGTAGCAGATGGATGACCCCTCATTATCTCTTCTGCAATATTTGGTCCCGACAGTACTCCCACTTTCTTTACAGGAGTTTCTTCTTTGATAATCTCCGACATTCTTTTAAATGTTTCATCCTCGATCCCTTTTGTCGCGGATATAAGAATATGCTCACCGTGAAGGAAATCTCCAAGTCTTCTCACCACTTCCCTGAACACTCTTGATGGTACAACCACAAAAATAACCTGGGATTCATCAGCCACCTTTGCCATACTCGTGGTTGCCTCAATAAGGGAACTCAACCTGTGCGCCGGGAAATACTTTGAGTTAATCCTTTTTTCATTAATTTCCCTGGCCAGAGCCTCATCCCTCACCCACAAAATTACCCTGTTTCTCTTTCTCGCAAGCAGCTGAGCAATGGTTGTCCCCCAGCTGCCTCCACCAATGACACCTACTCCCGACTTTTCACTTTTTCTTTTCATACCTTCTGTTCTAAACCATACCCATCAAGTCTGTTATGATAGTAGAATAAAACTGCAAGATCATCCGAATATATTTTATCCCCTACTCTGTAGAGAAAAGCGTTCTTGTGGTATATACTTCCATATCTCAACGCATCATTGATGATATCAAGAGCATTGTAATTCAGCACTTCTGGACTCAGGAAAATTTGATCATTTTCATGCATCTTCACCAGTTCTGATTTTAACTTGTCCACACTTCTGGCAAGATCCCGGAGGGGAATACCTTTGTAAGTAACACCTATTTTTACAAGTTTATATAGATCAATATCTCTATGATACTTCCGGAAGATTTCAAAAGCAACAAAGGATACAAGATGATTGGTGAGAACAATATTGTTTCTCTTGAATTCCTTCAAAATTGTTTCACCAAGCTCATCTGTGTACACTCTGTCTCTCTGATCATCCAGGACAATTTCGCCATTTTCAGTAAGATAATCAACTCTGTTAACTCTCCTTCCTCTCTGGTCATAAGATATTCCTTCATCATCCACAAAATTACCAAAAACATCAATGGCTTTACCAACACGCAGGTATATCTGTGCGTCAAGTGAAAACAACTTGGCGATAAACAGAGCCATTTTTTCAATTTTGCTTGATTCATCATCCTCAATGATGTAACGAGACTTTCCACTTTCCTTTAAATAATCATCAATAAGTGTCTCAGCCTCCAGAACAAGCTGATATGACATGTTCAGCGGAACCACAAATATATCTGGTTTTTCCCTTTTGAGCAGAAGATTATTTATATACGCTTTAATCCCCGTTCCAAGCAAACCCTTTTTGAGCCTTTTCTCCACAGCACCACTTCTGCTCCTTGTACCCCCCGGGAAAAAGAGCATGTTGTAGCCCCTTTCCAGCGCAAATATAGCATATTCACGCAGAGTCTTATGATAAACTTCATTTTTCTTTTTCCTGTCCACAGTGTATGCTCCAAGATTGTGCATGAAGAAACTGAAGACAGGATTTTCAAAGAGATTCAAACCAGCCCCATAGAGAAAAGGATCAAACCCCATCATGTAAATCGCAAGCCCAATAATGGGTGAATCCAGATTGCTCTGGTGGGTGGGGGTGAGAATGATAGTTCCTTTCCTGTACAGAGATTTTAGCAAATCGATCTCTCCGGAAATATGGATATTATTCTCCACAGATGGCAAATTGGGAAAATCTTCAATGAGCTTTTTAATAGAAAGAGGGTTCAGCATGAGACCTATGGCTCTGGGAAGAACAATTGTGGCAAATTTATACACAGGCTTACTGAAATGACCTGTAATTTCAACAAGATATCTATTTACCAGTTCTTCAAAAATTTCCTTTTTCTCTTCTTCGCTTCCTCTGTTTAAGATCTTGTTTAAACGTCTGAGAAACTGGATATCTGACTTAACTCTTTTATTAAGTTTCTCTTCTTTAATCCTGTTTCTTTCAAGATAAAGGACCTCGCTCAGAATCTGGTCAAGGGAATCTTTTCCTGTTCTTATTCTCTCATAGAAGTATTCCTGAACCCTTGCCGGTACCTCAACTCTGGCTACTTGTATGTCTGGATCATACATGATACAATATTATAGCAGGAATCAAAGAGACTGAGAAGGTTTTCTTATTATGTCTCTCAAAATCTTCACTTCTTCATCAGTCAGGTTATCATAGTAAAGCACCGGGGTTCTGAACTTCTGAATCCTTCTGTGATTTTCATCCACAGGAATGAGCAACTTAAAATTCATCCTGTGAAAATCACTCCACCTTATTAGCACCGGCTCATCATTGGCAAAAGCAAAACTGCAAGCTCTTTCAAGATCACCATGAAAAAATACCATATCCGGATCCGGTAAAAGTTCTTTTAAAATTTCCTCAATACCTTCATCTTCTACATATGCATTCACACGCACATGGGAAAGATCCTCATATCTTATTACCGCTTCATCTTTGAACTTAACAAGAGTAAAAGAATCTATTAAAATTACCTCCTTCCACTCGGGGGGAATCTCAGATGGATACAACCTTCTGTCAATTATTATTCCATCCACAACCTTCCTCTCAAGTGCCTTAACCGCCTGATCAACATCAGGAAACATTTGAAACTCAAAAAATGTCTCAGCCTCCGCAATGTATGGCCTTGCAGGTGGTATTATACCCAGCGGTACCATAATTGATTCCCCTTACGAAATTGAAAAAAGGGAGGAAAAACCTCCCTATTCTTCAACTTTTGGCAATCTTTCAAGGGCTTCCTTAACTTTCTCTTCAGGATAATCGTAATCCTCAAGTTTACCGGAAAGATAAGCATCATAAGCAGCCAGATCAAGGAGACCATGTCCGGAAAAATTAAAGAGAATCACCTTTTCTTTGCCTTCTTCCTTTGCTTTCAGAGCTTCATCAATGGCAGCAGCAATTGCATGATTTGTTTCAGGAGCAGGAATCATACCCTCTGTTCTTGCGAAGGTTATTGCCGCTTCAAACACCTTAGTCTGCGGAAGAGCCACAGCTTCCATCAATCCCTCCTTAACAAAGAGGCTGATAATGGGAGAATCTCCATGATACCTGAGTCCCCCCGCGTGTATTCCAGGAGGAATGAAATCATGGCCTAAAGTGTACATTTTCATAAGGGGTGTCATCTGAGCAACATCACCATAATCGTATGTGTACACTCCCTTTGTGAGTGTTGGACATGAAGTTGGTTCAGCTGCGATTACTCTAACTTCTCTGCCAGCAAACTTGTCTGCCAGAAATGGAAAAGAGATCCCACCAAGATTGCTTCCTCCTCCACAGGGTGCTATAACAACATCAGGATACTCTCCCACTATTTCAAACTGCTTTTTGGCCTCAAGCCCAATTACAGTCTGATGCATCAAAACATGATTCAAAACGCTTCCAAGAGCATATTTTGTATCTTCTCTACTTACAGCATCCTCCACAGCTTCACTTATTGCAATACCAAGGGAACCAGGATTATCAGGGTCCGCTTCAAGAATTTTTCTTCCAGCCTCTGTTCTGTTGGTTGGGCTGGGATAAACATTGGCACCCCAGGTTTCAATCATTACTCTTCTGTATGGCTTCTGATGATAACTTACCTTTACCATATACACCACCACTTCAAGACCAAACATCCTTCCTGCAAAGGCAAGAGCACTTCCCCACTGACCGGCACCTGTCTCTGTGGTCAATCTCTTAACACCTTCCTTCTTATTGTAATAAGCCTGGGCAACGGCGGTATTGGGCTTGTGACTCCCCGGTGGACTTGCACCCTCATACTTGTAATAAATGTGAGCAGGGGTACCAAGATACTCCTCAAGTCTTCTTGCTCTGATCAGTGGTGTGGGTCTCCATAGCCTGTATATTTCTCTGACCTCTTCGGGAATATCTATCCATCTCTGCGTACTCACTTCCTGTTCAATAAGCGCCATCGGAAAAATCGGTGAAAGATCCTCCGGTCCAACCGGCTTCTTTGTAACTGGATGAAGGGGAGGTGGTAAAGGAGATGGAAGATCTGCCAGAATGTTATACCACTGAGAAGGAATTTCCTTTTCAGGTAGAGTAATTTTAATATCCATCTTTCGACCTCCTGGATGTTTGCATTTTGAAAGTAATTTAAACATATTCTCAATTGTGTGTCAAGAACAACCTGCTTTTGTCGAAAAGATGATATTCTTTACGGAGAAAAAGGAGTAATCCCGCTTTATCTTTTTGGTTTTTTGTATTGAATATTATTGATTCATTTAATCCCTTGACACAAAAGAAAAAACATATAAACTTATAATTGACATACGCCTGGATCCGGTAATTCCGGACCGGGACGGTTTGGAGGAGGAAAATCCAGGCCTTCCGGTTCGGAAGGCCTTTTTTATTGGAGATGGAAGATGAAGAAGATTACAGCCCCCTACCTCAAAGAAATGAAAAAGAAGGGGGAGAAAATTACAGCTCTAACAGCATACGATGCCACCTTTGCAAGAATCCTTGATGAAGCCGGAGTGGAGGTTATCCTTGTAGGTGATTCCCTCGGAATGGTCATACAGGGAAGAGAAACAACCCTTCAGGTAACCCTGGAAGATGTTATTTATCACACCCGGGCTGTATCAAGAGGTATAAAAAGAGCTCATCTTGTAGCAGACATGCCCTTTATGAGTTATCAGATCTCTCCCGAACAGGCTCTTGAGAGTGCCGGCAGGCTCATAAAAGAAGGATTTGCTGAAGCAGTCAAGCTTGAGGGAGGAGTTGAAAGGGCCGAAACCATCAGGAAAATAACCTCGGCAGGAATCCCGGTTATGGGGCATATAGGATTAACACCCCAATCAGTTCATAAATTTGGTGGATACAGGGTTCAGGGAAGGGATGAGGAACAGGCCAGGTATCTTCTCGAATCTGCAAAAGCAATTGAAGAAGCAGGTGCCTATGCTCTTGTACTGGAGAGTATCCCCTGGCCTCTTGCAAAGAAGATTACAGAAAGCATATCTATTCCAACAATTGGTATAGGTGCAGGAAAATACACCGATGGGCAGATACTTGTGATTTACGATTTACTTGGAATGGATAAGGAATTCAATCCCAGATTTTTGAAAAAATACGCTGATCTGCACACACTCATTACCGAAGCAGTGGGTATGTATATAAAGGAAGTAAAAGAGGAAATCTTCCCGGATGAAAACCACTCATTTGAGGGATGAAAGATGAAGATAGTCCAGAAACCAGAAGAAATGCAGAAGATAATTTTTCAGCACAGACTTAAAGGAGAAAAAATAGCATTTGTTCCAACCATGGGATACCTGCATGAGGGTCATTTGAGTCTCATAAGAGAAGGTAGAAAAAGAGGTGATATTCTGGTTGTCAGTATCTTTGTAAATCCCACCCAGTTTGGACCCAATGAAGACCTCGATAGATATCCAAGAGATTTTGAGCGGGATAAGAAGCTGTGTGAAAAAGAAGGGGTTGATTATATTTTTTATCCTGAAATGAAGGATATGTACCCTGAGGGTTATCAGACATTTGTTGAAGTAACAGAACTCTCAAAGTATCTCTGCGGAAAAAGCAGGCCGGGGCACTTCAGAGGTGTTACCACTGTGGTTACAAAACTCTTTAACATAGTTCAACCAGATATTGCCATATTTGGAAAGAAGGATTACCAGCAGTTGAAAATTATTGAGAGAATGGTAAGGGACCTGAATTTCCCGGTGAAAATTATTGGAATGCCAATAGTGAGGGAAAAAGATGGTCTCGCAATGAGTTCAAGGAACAAATACCTTTCTCCAGAGGAAAGAGAATCTGCCCTCAGTTTAAACAGAGCTCTCAGAATCGCCGAAGAGATGGTGAAAAAAGGAGAGAGGAATCTGAAAAAGATAAGAGAAGAAGTCAAAAGATTTATAGAAAAATATCCCCATACAAAGATAGATTATGTTGAAACAACTGATCCTGAAACTCTCGTAACAATTGATGAACTTCCAGAGAGCGGAGCTCTTCTTGCCCTTGCGGTCTGGGTTGGTCAGGCAAGACTGATAGACAACACTATCCTTAAACCCTAAAGGAGGATTTTTGATGGAAAGGATCATTCTCAAATCCAAAATTCACAGAGCGAAGGTTACAGAAGCCGACCTCAACTATGAAGGGAGTATAACCATAGACAGAAACCTTATGGATGCTGCAGGATTGCTTCCCTATGAAAAAGTTGACATTTACAACATAACGAATGGAGAAAGATTCTCAACTTATGTAATTGAAGGAGAAAGAGGAAGTGGGACAATCTGCCTCAATGGAGCTGCAGCGAGGAAAGTTGCTGTTGGTGATCTTATCATAATTGCCTGCTATGTCACAATGAGTGAGGAAGAAGCAAGAAATCATGTTCCCACAATTGTCCTTGTAGATGAAAACAACAGGATAAAAGAAATTAAAGGTCCGCAACTGGTATAAGTGCTTCTGTTCATCTCCAGCTAAAATAAGGGGGAATTCCTGGAGGGGAACATTCCCCCTTTTATTTTGCTCAAATAGAGGGGGATATGAAGGAAAAAAACAGCTTTTCACTTCACATTAAACAAAACTTTATAACAGGACTGTTGCTTCTCCTGCCATTTATCGGCACAATTTATGTGCTTTACATTCTGATAAAATTTTCCAACAAACTTCTCAAAATTCTCATTCCATTTAAAGGAATTCCTGAAATACCTGGCCTTGGATTGCTTCTGGCATTTATCATCATCTACCTTATAGGATTCTTCTCAAACAGATACTTCGGCAAAAAACTGCTTTTCTACTGGGAGCAATTCCTCCAGAAAATACCCGGAATACGGGGAATTTACACAAGCATAAAAAAAATCACCCAGAATATAACAGTAATTGACAGAAGCAGATTTCTCAAAGTGGTTGCAATTGAGTATCCGAGAAAGGGCATATTTGCCATAGGTTTTGTCACATCAGAAAAAAATTTTATCAAAAATGGGGAAAAGGATAACTTAGTTACCCTCTTTATACCAACTTCACCAAATCCAACAAGCGGCTTCGTAATTCTTGCACCCGAAGAGGAGTTGATTCCTCTTGACATCAGCATTGATGATGCATTTTCATTCATCATTTCGGGTGGAATCTACACGCCCGGAGGAGAAAATGACCAGAAACGATTCAGTAAAGGTTCTGACAGTAAATAAAAAAGCCTATCACAATTACGAGATACTCGAAACAATCGAAGCTGGTATAGAACTTAAAGGAAGTGAAGTTAAATCGGCAAAAAATGGTCACATAAACATCAGGGACTCTTTTGCAATAATCGATAACGGAGAAGTTTTTTTGCTCAATTCGCATATTCCACCGTATCAATATTCCACATACGACAGAGTGGATCCTTACAGAAGGAGGAAACTTCTCCTTCACAGAAGGGAAATAGACAGACTTGCCGGTAAATTGAAAACAAAAGGTCTCACTCTCGTTCCTTTGAAAGTATATGTTAAAAATGGTAAGATAAAGGTCGAGCTTGCCCTTGTTAAGGGCAGGAAGAAGTACGACAAAAGAGAAATAATCAGAGAAAAAGAGATGAAACGCGAAATGGAAAGGGAAATAAAAGAATATCAAAAGAAGAACTGGTAACATGGAGAAGCACAATGGGAATGACAATTACCGAAAAAATACTTGCTGATCACGCCGGTAAGAAAAGCGTTGAGCCAGGTGAACTCATCACGGTGAAAGTGGATATTGCACTGGGTAACGATGTTACAGCACCCATTGCAATAAGAAAATTTAAAGAACTGGGAGCCAAACAGGTCTTTGATGTAAACAGGGTTGTACTTGTACCTGATCATTTCACTCCCAACAAAGACATCCTTTCAGCAACTCAGGCCAAGATACTCAGGGATTTTGCTCGGGAATATGGGATTACCCACTACTTTGAACTGGGTGAAGTGGGGATTGAACATGTTCTCCTTCCTGAGCAGGGAATAGTTCTCCCCGGGGATCTGGTAATAGGTGCTGACAGTCACACATGCACATATGGAGCACTTGGCGCCTTTTCAACAGGGGTGGGAAGCACAGATTTAGCTGCTGCGTGGGTAACCGGTGAAATATGGTTAAGGGTACCTGAAAGTATAAAATTTGTCTATCATGGCAAAAGAAATAGATGGGTAACAGGGAAAGACCTCATACTTTACACCATTGGGAAAATTGGTGTAGATGGAGCGCTTTACAAGGCAATGGAATTCCGTGGGCCTGTAATTGAAGAATTACCCATGTCAGATAGATTTACAATGGCCAATATGGCTGTTGAAGCAGGTGCCAAGAATGGAATTATTCCGCCAGACGAAATTACACTCGAATTCATAAAAAACAGAGCAAAGAGAAGTTACAAACTCTACTACAGCGACAGTGATGCAAAATACAGTGAAGTCATAGACATAGATGTTACTGAAATCGAACCACAGGTGGCTCTACCTCACCTCCCGGAAAACACTAAAAATGTAAGGGAAGTTTCCCATATCGAAATTGATCAGGTCTTCATAGGCTCATGCACAAATGGAAGACTTGAAGATCTCAGAATAGCAGCAAAAATTCTTAAGGGAAAGAAGAAAAAGAAATATCTCAGACTCATAGTAATTCCTGCAACACCCACAATTTACAGACAGGCTTTAAAGGAAGGCATCATTGAAATTTTAACTGAGGCCGGAGCAGTAATCGGACCACCCACATGCGGTCCGTGTCTTGGAGGTCACATGGGGGTACTTGCTAAAGGGGAACGGGCACTTGCAACCACCAACAGGAATTTTGTGGGAAGAATGGGACATCCTGAAAGTGAGGTCTATCTTGCAAGTCCGGCAGTTGCTGCTGCCTCAGCTATAACAGGTAGGATAACTCATCCAGATGAAGTTTATCAGGGGGAAGATTAAAATGGCTATTATAAGAGGTAAGGTCTGGAAATTTGGTGATGATATTGATACAGACAGGATCATTCCTGCAAGATATCTCAACACCTCAGATCCTGAAAAACTTGCAGAACATTGCATGGAAGATGCAGATCCAGATTTTCCCAAAAAAGTAAGCAAGGGTGACATAATTGTTGCCGGAAAAAATTTTGGATCAGGGTCAAGCAGGGAACACGCTCCCATAGCCATTAAAGCAGCGGGTGTTGCCGCAGTTATTGCTAAGAGCTTTGCAAGGATTTTCTACAGAAACTCTTTTAACACTGGACTCCTCATTCTTGAAGCACCGGAGGCTGTGGATGGCATAGAAGAGGGAGACATAATTGAAATAGACACCAAAGCTGGTACCATAAAAAATACACGAACGGGAATCACCTACAAAGCCAATCCCATACCACCATTCATGGAGGAACTTCTGGAAGCTGGAGGACTGATGGAATACATAAAGAAAAAATATAACCTGGGAGGAAAATAGATGAGATATACCGTCGCTGTTTTCCCGGGAGACGGAATTGGAGTGGAAGTTGTTGCAGAGGCCAGGAAAATTATTGACACTGTAAATAAATTAACCGACGTACAGCTTGAGATAAGGGAGGGAATTGCTGGAGGTGCCTCCATTGACAGATATGGTGTTCCCCTAACAGATGAGAATCTTCAACTTGCACTCTCCGCTGACGCCGTACTGCTGGGAGCTGTGGGTGGACCTAAATGGGAACCTCTGGATTATTCAATCAGACCCGAGAGAGCACTGCTCGCCCTGAGAAAGGAACTTGGATTGTTTGCCAATCTTCGGCCAGCGAGGGTTTTTCCCCAACTCCTGTCTGCCTCTACGCTCAAAGAGGATGTCATTAAAAATATTGACCTCATAGTGGTCAGAGAATTGACAGGCGGCCTCTACTTTGCAACACCCAAGGGCGTGGAAACTCTGCCTGATGGCAGAAGAAAAGGGGTTAACACCCTTGCCTATACCGAGGATGAAATAAGGAGAATTGCAAAAATAGCCTTTGAAATTGCACGACAGAGAAGGAAAAAAGTAACAAGCGTTGATAAAGCAAATGTACTCGAAGCCACGGAACTCTGGAGAAACGTTGTGGAAGAAGTCCACAAGGATTATCCCGATGTGGAACTTAACCACATGTATGTGGATAACTGCGCAATGCAGCTTGTCAGGAATCCCGGACAATTTGATGTTATCCTCACCTGCAACATGTTTGGTGACATCCTGAGTGACGAAGCATCCATGTTGACGGGATCAATAGGAATGCTACCTTCAGCAAGTCTTGGTGAAAAAGGAGGTATGTATGAGCCGGTACACGGGAGTGCTCCCGATATTGCCGGCCAGGATAAAGCCAATCCTATTGCAACAATTCTCTCTGTGGCAATGATGTACAGATACACTTTCAAACAGGATAAAATAGCGGAGGCAATTGAAAAAGCGGTGGAAAAGGCTCTTGAAGATGGCTACAGAACTCAGGATATTTATGAAGAAGGAACCACTGTTGTAGGTACAAAAAAAATGGGTGACATAATTGCCGCAAACTTAGAAAATATTTTAAAGGCATAAAAGGAGGATTTTATAAAATGAAGAAGGAAGGTTACAATGTAGCAGTGGTTGGTGCAACAGGGGCAGTTGGGAGAGAATTTATCAGTATTCTGCAGGAAAGAAATTTTCCCGTAAAAAACATAAAATTCCTTGCCTCAAGCAGGTCAGCTGGTACATTCCTCCAGTGGAAGGGTGAGGATATTATGGTGGAAGAATTGAAAGAGGACTCATTTAAGGGAATTGAAATCGCCCTTTTTTCCGCAGGTGGAAGTACAAGCAAAAAGTTTGCCCCTATAGCGGCAGAGGCTGGAGCAGTGGTAATTGATAATTCAAGTGCATGGAGAATGGAACCGGACATCCCTCTTGTGGTTCCAGAAGTCAATCCTGAAGACATAGCAATGTACAGGAACAGAAACATTATAGCAAATCCAAATTGCTCCACCATCCAGATGGTTGTTCCTCTGAAACCAATCCATGACGTGGCAAAAATTAAAAGAATAGTTGTTGCAACATATCAGGCTACTTCCGGAGCAGGAAAAAAAGCAATGGATGAACTCTTTGAGCAAACAGTAAGTATACTTAACGGGAAGGGTCCAACTGAACCAAAAGTTTTCCCCCATCAAATAGCTTTCAATGTACTACCCCACATCGACGTATTTTTTGACGATGGCTATACCAAAGAAGAGTGGAAAATGGTTAATGAAACCAAGAAAATAATGCATGATGACTCCATACAGGTAACAGCAACATGCGTTAGAGTACCCGTTTTCTACGGACACTCTGAAGCTGTTAATATTGAAACGGAAAAGAAAATCACTCCAGATGAAGTGAGGGAACTCCTTAAAAAAGCTCCCGGAGTAGTGGTTGAGGATGATCCGAAGAACAACATCTATCCACTTGCCATTAATGCCGCAGGAAAAGATGAGGTCTTTGTGGGAAGAATCAGAGAAGATTTTTCCATACCCAACGGTATAAATATGTGGATAGTGGCGGACAATATTCGTAAGGGGGCAGCCCTTAATGCCATACAAATTGCTGAAATTCTTATTGAAAAATATCTGTAGAGGAGGAGTTTTACTTCTCCTCCTCTTTTCCTTCAACCTGGTAGCAGATGAACCTCTGAAACTTGACTATGTTTCACCTCAGGATCTTATTATAAACATTAACCCCAACATCCCTGCTGGAAAGGCTTACATTTTCTGGACACCCCCTGCAGATGGGAGATACACTCTAAAATATAAAAATGGAACTGAAGAAAAGGCGGCCTTGAAAAATATTTCCTGCCAGGAAGGAGTGACAGTCAGATTTTACATAACATCAAATTCCATTACAACTGAAACCGGGGATAAATATATTTTTGATTTTCAGGATGGAAAGTATCCTTTCATTCTCACAACGACCACAGATAACAACAGAACCTACTCAACCACTTTCACATTAACTGTGGATGGGACGCCCCCTCCACCTCCTT
>JALSQH010000087.1 GCA_026985515.1 bacterium | reverse complement strand
TCATTCTGGATACTCCATTCCATCGCAGGTATTAGGTATGCCCATGTTTTACCTGTTCCTGTACCTGCTTCAATGAGTGCTATTTTCTCTGAATTGAAAGCTTCTGCAACTCCCTCCAGCATTCTCTTCTGTGCTTCCCTTTCTTCAACTTCACTGGACAGAACCTTTTTGCTTGAAGGGGATATGTATTCCAGGAGAAGTTTCGGATCCAGTTTCCTTATTTTCTTCTTTACGGGTCTTACAACAATATTTACCCTCTGAACATCATTATCTATAATGTAGAAGCCCACCAGATTGTTGCCAAGGGCGGAAGCAACTCCAATGTCTGCATCAGAGGGTATGAGATTACCGGAAGGATGATTGTGTATCACCACCACATTTGGTCCTTCTATGTGGAGTATGGCAGGGGTGGAATTGATGTTTCCACGCGTCAGAAGTTCAATTCTGTCTACAATACCTTCTTCATTTAGGTAACCTTTGAGGAAAATTTCGTTACCATCGTTTTCTCTGATCAGTTCCTGAATTCTGGAAATAATGGGTGAGGTAAAGTAGTGGGAAGTTTCATACATTAAGATTCAGTGTCCTCAGGAATTTCCTGATGAAGTACAAGTTTCCTGTATAACTTCTCTCCCGTTACAAAGATCTTTACGACAGTTTCAAGAATGTTTCCCAGAATGATAACAAAAATAAGTCTGAACAGAAAAACCATTTTTGCTTCTTTTTGTAAAAAATTATAGCACAGCGGCTGGTGATGTCAAATTTTGGGCTTGATTGTTCTGGCAATTTCTTCAGGTGAGGCCTCTTTGAGCTCTTCCTCTGTTTTTTCACCTCTGTAGATCCACACTTTGTGTCTCACCAGTGCATAAATCAGGGGGGTGATGAGAGCGAGAATCAGGAATATATCAGTTTTATTTTCCTTCTTCTTTTCATCTGATGGGGAGAAAAGTTCCAGTAGCAGAAGTACAAAAAGAGTGGTAAGGGGAATTTTTGTTATCAGGGCAAGAAAGGTTTTGATTATGCTTCTGTTGTCTTTATAAGTTCCAACTACAATGGAGATGAGAAGAATTACTTCAATTACAATGATAAGCCCGATGAAAATCTTGTTTAACAGTTCAGAATTGAAAAGGATTATCACTTTTGCAAAAAGCAACATAAGAATATATGGCAGCAGTATGAGGGATCCGCATTTTACTACATCAAGGTAATCCCTGTAAATGACTACACTTTTTGTGAGCCCAAGAATAATACCCAGTACGATCAGGATAAAGAAGGTTACAACAAGATAGTTTTCAACGAAGTAATTTGTGTAAAATTTGAAGTATTCTACTAAACCGTGTGGAGTCACATCTTTTAAAACCGATATTTTGATGTAGCCGGTTTTCCCCTCTTCGAGTTTTACCGGTACCCAGCCATTTATAATTTTTTCAGAATCTGTAAAAACATACTCTCCCTGCGGGAGAGTGCCAATAATCCTGCTCTTCAGAGAAGGTTGCTCCCTTACATTTACGCTTTCTTTTGTTACTTTGAAGATCTTTCTGTCTGAGTAAAGAGGAACCGCCGCGAAAATAAGGAAAAAAACCAACGCTATTTTCTTCCCCATCCATCTCCTCCATTTTTTATAATTATAACAGATAGTTGGGTGAATTAAAAGGAGGGGGATAGCTTTCCATTTTCCAGAAATAGTGCTAAATTATTTTCAAAGGGAGGTATAAAAATGAGAAAAATTTTTCTTATGGTTTCAGTTTTCTTTATATCCATCCAGTTCCTTTTTGGAGGTTCTCCTTTTGTAAGTGGTAAGTACCTCTCAGTGGGAAATGTCAGGATAAGGTACTACCAGACAGGAGAGGGGAGAGATGTTCTTCTGATTCATGGTTTGCCAGGTATCATTGAAGACTGGATGCCTGTTGTGAATCTGCTTGAAAAGCATTACAGGGTGACTGTTATTGATAGACCTGGACATGGTTTCAGTACGGGAGAGGGTCTTGATGGATCGCTGGAGCAGAATATTACCATTATTTATGCCCTGATAAAAGCACTTGGTCTGAAAAATCTTATACTTGCAGGTCATTCTTACGGAGGTGCCATAGCTCTTGGTATGGCAGTGGCTGATCCTCCGGAGGTTTCTGCCTATCTTCTTGTAGCACCCCTCTCATACGAGTTAAAATCAGACGACAGAATCTTTGTCTTTCTACTGTCACCACTGGGCAAGCTTTTTTTCAATCCAATAGTTTCTCTTGGAGGGAGGTATTTTGTTGAAAAAGGACTTGAGAAGGCTTTTTCCCCTGAGGAAAATTTTCTAACAGAAGACTTCATAAAGTCGAGGGAAGAAATTTGGCTTAAAAAGTCTGTCCTTATGACCATTGCCAGGGAACATATTCACGCAATGCGTGACCTCAAACGACAAATTCCATTCTATCACAATATATCGAAACCTGTTTTCATCCTTCACGGAGATCACGACAGGCTGATTCCATATCAACATTCTCTGAGACTTCACCGGGTAATAAGAGACTCAAAGTTAAAGATATTGAAGAATGCAGGTCATATGATACCCATAACCCATCCTGAAGAGGTGGAGAAAGGGATTGATTATCTCAACAGGATTTCTCAATAAACCGGAAAAAACGACCCTTGCCCCTGCTCTGAAGTTTTAAATTTTAACCCGAAAATTATTAAACTTGACTTTAAAAATTTTCGGGGAAAAATTAAAGTGGGAGAGCAATATTGACATTCATGTCAATTTCAGTTATTGTTATTCAAAAAAGGAGGTGGCTGTGAAGCGGGAACTTTTTTCTCAGGAGCATGAAATATTCAGAGATGCTTTCAGAAAATTTCTTGAAAAAGAGGTGATTCCTCACAGGGAAGAATGGGAGAAACAGGGTATGGTCTCAAGGGAAGTGTGGAAGAAGGCGGGTGAAGCTGGCTTTCTTCTTCCATGGATACCTGAGGAGTATGGTGGTATGGGGGCTGATTTTCTCTACTCAGTTGTGATAATTGAAGAACTTGCCTATGCAATGGAATCTGGCTTTGCGATTGCTTTGCACAATGATGTGGTTGCACCATATATCTACTATTTCGGGAATGAGGAGCAGAAAAAAAGGTGGCTTCCTCCAGCTGCCAGGGGAGAAAAGATATTTGCCGTTGCCATGACAGAACCAGATGCAGGTTCTGATCTGCAGAGAATAAAAACAACTGCCATCAGAGATGGAGATTATTACATTCTAAATGGTACCAAGATGTTCATAACCAATGGACTCCTTGCTGATGTTGTGGTTGTTGCTGCAAAAACCAATCCCGATGCAGATCCACCATATACCGGGGTTTCTCTCCTTGTTGTGGAAAGGGGTATGGAGGGTTTTAAAAGGGGCAGGAAAATTCCCAAAATGGGTATGTGGGCACAGGATACAGCTGAGTTGATTTTTGAGGATGTTAAGGTTCCCGTTGAGAATCTTCTTGGTGAAGAAGGGGCTGGTTTTTATTATCTGATGAAAGAACTCCAGCAGGAGAGACTCGTTGTTGCAATAGGTGCTGTGGCAGCTGCGGAAAAGGCTTTTGAAATTACGAAGCAGTATCTGAATGAAAGACACGCCTTTGGCAGGCCTCTGAAAAAATTCCAGTATATCCGCTTCAAGATGGCAGAACTTGCCACGGAGATTGCTCTGGGAAGGGAGTTTGTGGATAGATTAATAAGGGAACATATGAAGGGTGAGGATGTTGTGGTTGAAACAAGTATGGCCAAATGGTGGACGACAGAGATGTTAAAAAGGGTTGTTGACTGGGGGGTACAGTTTCATGGAGGTTACGGTTACACTCTTGAGTATCCAATAAGCAAAGCTTTTCTTGATGCGAGGGTTCAGACAATTTATGCAGGTACAACAGAAATTATGAAGGAAATAATAAGCAGAAGAATCCTGTAGTTGTGGAGAATTTGTTTTGATGTAAAATAAATCTGCAATGAAAAGAATCTGGATAGCTCTT
>JALSQH010000086.1 GCA_026985515.1 bacterium | reverse complement strand
GGGTCTGATCAGAAGCATCTACCCTGAGGCAAAACTCTACAATGTGGCGAAGGTTGAGCAGATAGATGGATTGTCCGACTATTTGAAAACGCTGGAGGATTGATTTGCTTGAGGGGAAAATCATTGTTGTAACTGGTGGATCAAGGGGAATTGGGGCTGCTGTTGTCAGGAGAGCGGCAGAGCTTGGGGCAAAGGTTTACATAAATTTCAGAAAATCTGAGGAGAGAGCGATCAGAGTTCGTGATGAGATAATTTCAAAAGGGGGAGCGGCTGAGGTAGTACAATTTGATGTGGCAGATGAGATGGAGGTCGCTGCAAATTTGAAGGAGATCATAAAAAAAGAAGGAAGAGTTGACGGCCTTGTGAACAATGCAGGTATTACTCTGAATTCTCTTCTACCGGTTACCAGCGGTGAAAAAATTGAGGAATTGCTCAGAATAAATTTGATGGGTACAATTTTCTGTACAAAGTATGCGGTAAGGGGGATGATGAAAGAGGGTGGTAGCATAGTCAATATAACATCCGTTGTAGGAGAGATGGGCAATCCGGGACAGAGTGTTTATGCGGCTTCAAAGGGAGGAATAATAGGTTTTACCAAAGCCATGGCAAGGGAACTTGCCCCCAGAAATATAAGGGTTAATGCTGTTTCTCCAGGGTATATTACGACTGAAATGACAGATGCACTCCCGGAGGAGTTGAAAAGCGAGATCTTAAAATTGATCCCCATGGGACGGTTCGGGACCCCCGAAGAGGTGGCTGATCTGGTGGTCTTTTTGCTTTCAGATATGAGCCGTTACATAACTGGTGAAGTTATAAGAATTAACGGTGGATTATATACCTAAGAAAGGAGGCTGAAAAATGGATGAACTTGAGAAAAAAGTGATTGAGCTGGTTGCAGATGAGCTTGGTTTAAACCCTGAACAGGTGACCCTTGATTCCTCATTTGTGGAGGATCTTGGTGCTGATTCACTCAGTATTGTGAGCATGATAATGAGAATTGATGATGAGTTTGGTATTGAGATACCGGAAGAGGATGCGGAAAAGATCCAGACCGTACGGGATGTTGTGGAGTATCTCAGGGCAAAATTATAATGGAGATTGTCCATGAAGATTGCCGTAGGTGCTGATCATGGTGGATTCTTCCTTAAAGAGGCCATCAAAAAGTTTCTTGAAGAGGAAGGTTATGAAGTGGTGGATGTCGGTACATACTCGGAGGAATCGGTGGATTATCCCGAGTATGGATACAGGGTGGCAAAGTTGGTTGCCGATGGAGAGGTGGATCGCGGAATAGTTATGTGTGGTACGGGGATTGGTATCAGCATATCTGCAAATAAGGTGAAGGGAATAAGGGCTGCTCTGGTTACCAATGAGTACATGGCGGAAATGGCTGCAAGGCACAATAATGCCAATGTTCTCGCGATGGGAGGCAGGGTTATCACCCCTGAAATAGGGAAGAGGCTGGTAAAAATATGGCTTACAACCCCCTTTGATGGTGGGAGGCACCAGAGAAGGGTGAATCTCATTTCCAGAATAGAAGAGGGAAAATTAGAGAAAGGAGTGTAAGGTGGCGATTTTTGCAGATCTGAAAAGCTTTGATCCGGAAGTTTATGAGGCAATAAAAAATGAGTTTCTCCGACAGGAAAACAACCTTGAGCTCATTGCTTCTGAGAATCATGCGAGCTGGCGTGTACTTGTTACAATGGGGCAGGTGATGAGCAACAAGTATGCAGAGGGTTACCCTGGCAGGAGATACTATGGTGGTTGCGAGTATGTGGATGTTGTGGAGAATCTTGCTATTGAAAGGGCAAAACAACTTTTTGGCGCTGAATTTGCGAATGTGCAGCCCCACTCAGGTACACAGGCAAACATGGCAGTTTATCTTGCAGAGTTGCAGCCCTGTGATACGATCATGGGTATGGATCTCTCCCACGGAGGTCATCTTTCCCATGGAAGTCCTGTGAACTTTTCTGGCCTCTATTTTAAAGTGGTTCACTATGGTGTTGATAGAGAAACTGAAACCATAGATTTTGATCAGGTAAGGAGCCTTGCAAAGAGACACAGACCAAAGTTGATCGTAGTGGGTGCCAGTGCCTATCCCAGAATAATTGATTTCCAGAAATTCAGGGAGATTGCAGATGAGGTGGGGGCCAGACTTCTTGTGGACATTGCCCACATAGCTGGTCTCGTTGCAGCAGGGGTGCATCCCTCTCCGGTTCCGGTTGCTGAGTATGTTACCACCACCACCCATAAAACCCTCAGGGGACCGAGGGGTGGAATGATAATGGGAAAGAAGGAGTATGAAAAGAAGATAAACAGCAGAGTTTTTCCAGGCACACAGGGTGGACCAATGATGCATGTAATTGCTGCAAAGGCCGTCGCATTTAAGGAAGCGATGACAGAGGAATTCAGGAAGTATCAGGAACAGATTGTGAAAAATGCGAAGGCTCTCGCAGAAAGACTGATGGAAAAGGGATACAGGCTTGTATCAGGTGGAACCGACAATCACCTGATGCTGGTTGATCTCACGAATAAAGGTATAACAGGGAAGCAGGCTGAAGAGGCTCTGGGTATGGCGAACATAACGGTGAACAAAAACACCATTCCCTTTGAAACGAGGAGCCCCTTTGACCCCAGTGGCATAAGAATTGGTACTCCTGCAGTTACGACAAGGGGTATGAAAGAAGAAGAGATGAGATTGATAGCGGATTACATTGATGAGGTGCTTACAAATATAAATGATGAAGAAAAGATCAGGAAGGTTGGCGAAAAGGTTAAAGCTCTGTGTGAGGAGTTTCCCATTTACAGGGAGGTTATTGAGCAGTTATGAAGGATTACCGGATCTCCTGGGATGATTATTTTATGCTATTTGCAGTGATAGCTGCTCAGAGATCAACCTGTCTGAGGAGGCAGGTGGGTGCTGTTATTGTGAAGGACAGGATGGTCCTTGCCACCGGTTACAATGGACAGCCGAGAGGAATAAGGCACGCAGCTGAAGTGGGCTGCATAAGGGAGAAGTTGAAGGTTCCATCGGGGGAGAGGCATGAACTCTGCAGGGGACTTCATGCGGAGCAGAATGCCATTATTCAGGCTGCGTATCACGGAGTTAGAATTGCAGGTGCTGACATTTATGTTACAAACAAACCCTGTATAATTTGCACCAAAATGATAATAAATGCGGGGATAAAAAGAATAATCTACTACCGTGATTATGCCGCAGAGGATATAACCACACAGCTTGCAGATGAGATGCTTGAAGAGGCGGGAATAGAAGTGATACAGTATAAACCTTCATCTGAAAGGGTTGAGAAGATAATAAATTTCATTGAGGAAACAGCCCTTGACCATGAACTGATAAGAAGGCTGCTCAGGGAGACTTCAGGATGAGATGTCCATTCTGCGGTTACCCCGAGACGGTGGTCAAGGATTCAAGGGCAATAATGGGCGGGAGTGTTATCAGAAGAAGAAGAGAGTGTGTGAGGTGTGGCAAGAGATTTACAACATACGAGAGGGTTGAGGAGGGACTGCCCTATGTCATAAAGAAAGATGGACGAAGGGAACCCTTTAACAGAGATAAAATTCTTACCGGATTAAAAAAGGCGTGTGAGAAGAGACCCATATCAGTTGAGAGGCTTGAAGCAATAGTTGATGAAATTGAAAGGGAGCTGTTGAATAACAGTGCAAGAGAGATTGAGAGCAAGGTGATAGGTGAGATGGTGATGAAGGCGCTCAAAAAACTTGATAAGGTGGCTTATGTAAGATTTGCATCGGTTTACAGGGAATTCAAGGATGTTGGAGAATTCACAGAGGTGATCTCAAGTCTGGATGACACGGGTGAATTTGAAAATGAGGGGGAGGGAGAGGATCAGGGATAGATCCTGATCCCCATCCCGTAAGTATCTGTCAATTCCAGAAAAGGATTTCCTTCAGAGTATTCAAGGTAGGGATGAATTTCGTGCGCGGAGGTTCCAAGGTTTATTCCCATCAGGG
>JALSQH010000085.1 GCA_026985515.1 bacterium | reverse complement strand
CCCTTATCCCTGAAATTGATAGAGAACTTGAAGTAGAGGCGAGGATCTCAAGCACCATTCTTCCCAGTCAGGATGTTTTCGAAGGAATGATGGCAAAAATTGAAAAAAGAAAACCACAATTTAAAGGAAAATAATGCTTCCCCTTGAAGGTATCACTGTACTTGACCTTTCCAGATTATTACCTGCTCCCCTTGCCACCCTTTTTATGGCACAGATGGGAGCAAGGGTAATAAAAATCGAAGACCCATCAGGGGGAGATTACATAAGATGGACACCTCCACTCACCGGAAAATACAGCTCCTTTTTTTACATTCTCAACAGGGGAAAAGAGAGTTTAACCCTGAATCTGAAGAAAGAAGAGGGAAGGGAAATTTTTAAAAAACTTGTTGAAAAAGCAGATGTTCTTGTGGAAAGTTTCAGACCTGGAGTGATGGATTCTCTTGATCTGGGCTATGAAACACTTTCAGAGATAAACCCCTCATTGATTTATGCAGCTGTAACTGGATATGGATATGGAGAAACTCCATATCTCAAGAGAGCCGGGCATGATCTGAATTATGTATCAATCAACGGGATCGCCTCTCTTAACGGGACAAGAGAAACGGGTCCCCTTCATCTGGGCATTCAGGTGGCAGATATAGGGGGCGGAGCCTATATGACACTCATATCCGTTCTCGCTGCGCTGATTGAGAGGAGCACCACAGGAAGAGGCAAATTTCTTGATATATCCATGACCCACGGGAGTATCCCTTTTACAGTAATGGGATTTGCGGAATTTATTGCCTCAGGTAAATCTCCCGGACCCGAGGGATACACTCTCAATGGACTTTACCCATGCTACAGAATATACAGAGCAAAAGATGGGTATGTCTCCCTTGCCGCTCTTGAACCCAAGTTCTGGCAGAATTTCTGCAGAGCCGTGGGAAGAGAAGATCTACTGGATAAAGCCTTTGCAACAGGGAAGGAGGGGGAAAAAGTAAGGGAAGAACTGGAAAAGATATTTAAATCAAAAACAGTTGAGGAATGGGAAAAGCTGAATGAGGAGTATGATTTCTGCTGTGAGGCAGTCAATGATTTTGAAAACCTTCTGAAAAGCCCCCTCATTAGAGAAAATGAAGTTATAGGGAAAGATGAGAATGGCAGAGGATTTCTCAAATTTCCTGTCAGGAATCTCAGAAAGGATGAAATTGGCGAGGCACCAGACATCGGAAGAGACACGGAGAAGATCCTCAAAGAACTTGGACTAGATGAACTGGAATCTCTCAAAAAAAAGGGCGTAATTTAATACCTCTTTTGCTTTCAAAACCCAACTGATATATAATTACTTCAAAAGGGGGGATTTGAAAGGAGGGGCTTATGAAGAAAATTGCTGGTTTCCTTTTTCTTCTATTTTTTGCCTCAGCGTGTGAGATACTGCAATTACCGCGTATATACTCAATCACCCCTGACAGGGGTCCTGTTGGAACGCAGGTTACCATTCAGGGTACACGTTTTGGGAATTTTCATGAAGATAAAGTGGCCCTTTACTTCGGAGGAGTTACCACACCTGTAAAAAATATTCTTTTCTGGAGTGACTCAAAAATCATTGCCTCTGTCCCTGAGAATGCAAAAAGCGGAAGAGTTGTGGTTGAAGTTAATGGAAAGAAAAGCATTGATAATGTAACATTTACGGTGCTTCACTTTGCCCCCATAAAAGTACCTGCAATTGTATGGGTGCTTTTAGACAATGGAGAAGTAAACGCCATAAAAGGAGATCCTGAAAAGGGATTTTACATTGATACCACCCGTATCTTCACCTTCAGGGTGGGAAATGAAAAATTAAACGGAGATCTCCTCATCCCCGTAAAAAACAGTAACAATTTTTTTCTCTCTGGCTGGATTGAAAAAAATGGTACCACAAAGTACTTCCTCTTTCTCAACAAAAACTATTCAAGTTTTGTATCATCTCCTGTGGAAGTTTCAGGTCCAGTTATTGATGCTATTCAAAAGGGGAACAATTACTATCTACTTGATTTCATGAACAGAAGTGTTATCGAACTCTCACCTTCAACCCTCACTCCCTCAAAAACGACCTCCCTCCTAGGAGAAATGCCCTTCGGTCGTCCATTCAGGATATTCTACTCTTCAACCACCTCTGACTTTGTGGTTTTCACAAAGCCTGTATTTGATGTGCAGAACGGAGAAATGATCTTTTACGATAAATCCTTTTCTCCGGAAAACTCTTATCCCCTTCCCTTCATAAAGATTTATGATATTTTCCCCGAAGGAGGTAACAATTTTCTCCTCACAGGATGGAATGAAGAAACACCGATTATTTTTAAAATTCCTGTAACTGATCCCTCAAATCTCTATTCGTGGAGAATTGATGGAAAAATTGCAAATGGATTCGCTCCATCCCCTGTAACCGGTGAAATACTCTTTTCAGATCCTGTATCTTCAACTGTTGAGAAGATAACACTTGAAACAGGTGCAATCAGTTCTATTTTGAATAGCGAATACAGTAAATTGGTGAGCTCACCCACAATGATCAGAAGCATGAAGGGGTTTGATTACATCTTTGTTAAATCGGAAGATAACATGATTGTTGTAATTGATACAACCATCGATGCAGTTTATGGCACCTTCCAGTTTCCCGATAATATCAGAGACTTCATAGTGGGTATTGAAGGAGGAAAAGAATGAAGGTTATTGAAATCTCCACCTCAAAGAGAATTGAAATGATTGACATAACCTCACATATCAGGAGGGTTGTAAAGGAGAGCAATGTCAGAGATGGAATAGTGGTTGTATATGTGCCACACACAACGGCAGGCATAACGATTAATGAAAACGCAGATCCCTCTGTGGCAAAAGATATTGAAAATACCCTTTCAAGACTCGTACCAGCTGGAAAAGGTTATCTCCACATGGAGGGAAACGCCGATTCACACATAAAATCAACAATTGTGGGTTCCTCCATCAATGTGATCATTGAGAATGGAGAGCTGATCCTGGGAACCTGGCAGGGTATATTTTTCTGTGAATTTGATGGTCCCCGCAGAAGAAAGGTGTATGTCAAAATTATAGAAGGCTAATCCTTCTTTATCAGCAGTATATCTCCGGGATAGAGAGAATTTCCGGGATACCTCTTTCTGATTGTTTTAATGTTGGATATGGAAACTCCAAACCTCCTTGAAATTTCCCACAGAGTATCTCCCTCTTTAACCCTGTACCTTATGACTCTGCTATTGCCAGCGTAACTTCTGAATGAAGGAGTTTTTACATAGAGGATTCTCCCCACCCTGATAAAATTTCCCCTGATATTATTCCATCTCTTCAGCAGAGAAACAGTAACACCGAATTTCCTCGCGATGGACCAGAGAGTATCCCCCGGCCTGACTCTGTACCCTGTCATTCCCCTTCTGTATTTCCTGTGTCTGTAACTTCTCTTTCTGGCGGGAACATAGTATCTTCCACCAGTGTAGTACCTCAGGGTACTGCCTCTCACAATGGGAACAAGTATTTTTCTTCCCGCTCTAACCCTTCTGGGATTTCTTATGTGGTTTACTCTCATGAGAGTTCTGACTGAAACCCTGAATCTCCTTGCAACATGAGATAAAGTCTCACCCCATCTCATCCTGTGAACAATAAAAGCCCTCTCCCTCTGCAATTTTCTGTACTTCCTGTATCTTCTGGCAATTAACTTTTTATCCATCTTTTCCAGCTCTGCAATAAGGATCTTCCCCTTGCCGGGCGGGAGTTTCAGCAAATAACCTGGATAATCGGGGGGAGTAACCCAGTGCCTCAATTCAGGATTGAGGAAAAGTATATCTTTTACAGGTACTCCTGTAACCCGGGAAACAAGATAGAGATCAACGGGAAATGGCAGCTTTACCTTCTCAACCTCGATACTCTTCACATCTCTGATTTTAAAACCAAAACAGGTTGGACATTTTGCTATTAAAAGGGCAGCAATAAACTTTGGCACATAATTGGCAGTCTCCCGTCTGATGTATCTGTGATTCTTCAATGTCCAGAAATCATTTGTGCCGTATCTCTTTATTGCTCTTTTGATTTTTCCCTCTCCTGCATTGTATGCTGCAATGGAGAGAGACCAGTCGTGAAACATCGAATAGAGATCCTTCAAATATCTTATAGCAGCTTCTGTGGACTTCCAGGGATCCCTCCTCTCATCTATCCAGTAATTTATCTTCAATCCATACTTCCTTCCAGTGGTGGCCATAAACTGCCACATTCCCACTGCCCAGGCAGGCGATACAGCCCTGACATTGAAACCACTTTCAATCAGTGGAAGATAGGCAAGATCAACGGGCAACCCCGCCTTTCTGAATTCTCCCTTGACATAATCAATGTACATAAACATACGGTGAAGCCACTTCTCAAAATGTTTCCTGCCCTTACCCGTAAAATAATTTATCCAGCTCTCCACCTCGGTGTTGTAGGTAACAGGGAAATCAAACTTTATCTTTCTCAGTGGATAGGGAAAGGGAAGTGGGACTGAAATTTTTACCTCCGGAATCTCTTCATTTAAACCCTCTTCTGTGGTCAGTTCCTCCTCGTCAGGATAAACGATATCTTCTTCAATATCATTTAATCCACTTTTAACAGTTGCTATTGTGGCAACAAAAGGATAGTTTTCAGAAGTATCCTGAATCGTGTTGATTACCTCTTTTTTTTCATTCCCGGAGTTAAAGGTTCGATTCAGAAAATTCACATTGATGGTTGAACACGACACAAGAAGTAATCCCCCCATCAGAAACCCGGCTATAATTCTACCACTCATCATTCTTAATGATAACAGGTAGATGGCTTATTTTCAAGGGAAACCACCTCACAGGGGGTAAAAAGAAACATAAAAGCTCTCAAGAGTTTTGCCATCGGGGATCCTGTAAGTTACCACAAACTTAATGTAAAAGGGGATCAAATGACCTGCCACGAAGTTAAAAGTGAAGGATGTTCCAACATTTCCATGGTATTCATCAGGTATGGAAAATTTTTTAGAGGCAGAGAAAACATGTTGAGTAAAAAAAGTTGCCCATACCTCCCCGATCCAGAAGGGAAGAGCCCCAAATCCATCATTAATTCTCCACACTCTGAAATCAAGAGAGGTCGAGAAAGCTCCCAGAGTATAGGCTTTGATTTCACCTTCCAGGTAACCATAAAAGTTAAAAGAGTTTTCTGAGGGGACAGAGTAATAAAAGGGATCAGATTTATATGCATTTTCTCCAGGAGTTATTTTCAGATCTTTTCTCCCATCCCCTCCGGTGATACCCCCATAAACTTCGAACCTTCCAAGCACATCAGGAAGAATTGAAAAATAATCCCTGAAATCTGTTATAACCCCAGCCGTGTTGTAGGGAGAACCAAGAAAAGGTGAATAGGAGATGAGGGATAGCCCTGCATAAAAACCGTCATTCAAGCGCCATATTTCGGGATAACTTTTTACCGTGGAATACTGAAAGGTAACTCTTGCGCCACCTTCTTCTGTAGAGGTAGATGCGAAACTGTATGTAAATACAATAGCCTTTGAAATATCATTTAGAGAAGGGGAATTATACAGCATCTGAAAAGTAAAAAATTTTTTCTTCACGAATGCCCTTTTACCAGACTTATCTGCCGGAATTGAGAGTATACCTCCACCCGCTGCAATGTCAGGGTCAAATCTGCTCAAGACTATCCACCCGGAAAAGTCAGTGGTGTTAAAGGACATTTTTCTATCAATCTGAAAATCATAAGAGACAAAGTTGAGGGGGTCACCACCCTTAAGCTCAAAACCGGCTCTCCACTTCCACACCGGGGAGTATGAAATTTCGGGGAAAACAGCAGCAGGTGAAAGATGTGAAAAAGGATTGTATCTCCCTGAAGGCTGGAAAACTTTACCTTCACCTGCCGGGGAAGAGAAATCTTCTGTAACCTTTTTCTGCAATTTCCTCTTTTTACCTTTTCGGACTTTCATTTCTGCTACCCTGAAACCTCTGCTGGTGTAAAGGTCCACAATTATATGTCTCTTGTCCAGGAAGCAACTTTTAAAGTAACCACCAAAACCCCGGGTTACAGGTATTATTTTTCCGTCAGAGATCATAAAAAGATTGAAACCTTTATTACCACGGCTTGAAGAAAAAATAATATCTCCTTCCGGTGTAAAACCTGGATAAAGGTCAATCCATCCTTCATCTGTTATATCATGAAACTCACCGTTTGAAGGATCAAAACTTTCTATAACGACACTCCCTTCCTTATGCACACTGAAAATCAATCTATCACCTTTCCTGTCAACAATCAGAAAAGCGGCATTATCTGCACCGGGTATTCTGTATGAATCAAGAACAGAACCATCAAAGCTGATCTTTACAAGCCAGACACCTTTCCATGTTACTTTGAGAGCATAAATGAACTTTCCGTCAGAAACAGGGTACTTCAATCTCTTACCCCATGTTAATCTTTTTTCCGTACCTTTAAGAGGATCATAAAGGTAAAGATCAGAAAATAGATAATGCCTCTCAAAAAAATCGATTTTTGAATAGTAAAGATACCTTCCATCTGTGGTGAGGTAGGGAAGAATTTTACCTTTAATAAGAACCTTCCTGCTGCCTGTCAGAGGATCATACAGGATCAGCCTCCTCTCTCTGTAGCCAGATATTTCTACATAGTACACCTTCCCACCCATGCACACAGGAGAAGAGTGTCCCCACTGGGGTGGTGAAATAAACTTCACACCTCTTCTGCGAAGTTTAAAACCTCTCTCCTCTGCTTCATCAAAGAGATACCTCTTCCACGCATTCCAGTCAGCTTCCATTGGTGTGTGAAACGAAAAGAAGTGCAGGATCTCTTCCCAGAAAGGGAAAATATAGTTTCTTTCAAGTCTGAAAGATCTGTAAAGTGCCTCTTTTCCGTGCCTGTTAATCAAAAACTTGAGGAATTCCTCTCCGAAAATGTAGGGAATATAACCATCTGGCCAGGAAGGAGGTGGGGTAATGAGTTGCGCAAGGGTGGGGAAGTTGTGTTCAAGAAGAGCAGTGAAAATAACCATATCTGTATAGGGACTGTTACCCCTACCCTTTCCGGTAAACAATGTCTCATTGTAAACAGCTATACTCTCATGAATCCATGAAGGGAAAAATACCACAGGTATTGAAGGAAGAAAAGGAGCCGGAGAGTAGTAAAATCTACCAAAAAGATACCTTGAGAGGGAGGCGATACCTCCATTCTGGTCAATATGTAAAGTATGGGTAAATTCATGGGTAAACAGAAGATAGAGCCAGTCGTTGTAGTTGTTCAGCTGGGATTCAAGGGGAGGAGGTGTTAAAAAAAGTTCAATTCTGTTTGAAGGTACAAATGTTGTGAATCCATTGGCAAGATCTGTAAAGTCATTCAACACCACATCAACCTTTCTGTCTGGCATCCACCTCATAAAAGGGACGAGCTTTTCATAGACATCCTCAGCAATAAAACCAATTTTCTGAGCAACTTCCTTCAAATCCTCAGGATAATAAATATAGAAATGCTCTGTTTCCAGGGTATACCATTTGAGGCCGGGAGGATACTCACCTGCCCGGAGTGGCACAATGAGAAGGATCAGGTAAAACAAAATAAACTCAATAACTACCACTGGCTTCATAAAAAGCTATCCTCTTCAGGAAGTTATAGGTCAACCAGTTACCAATAACTTTTTTGACATATTTCCGTGTCTCATCAAAGGGTATTTCCTCCACCCATTCATCTATGCAGCTATAATTTATCTGCTTCCTCCACCTATCCACATTGTCTTCACCTGCATTGTAAGCTGCAGCAACAAAAACAGGATCATTAAACTGCTTAAAAAGGAACTTAAGGTAGTAAGAGGCAAGCATCACATTCACATCAGGATTGAAAAGATCAATGGTGTCAAAATAGTAATATATCTTTTTAGCTATTTTTCCGGCAGTTGGCGGAATAATCTGCATCAATCCAATAGCACCAGCCACAGATACTGCCATGGGATTAAATCTGCTTTCCTGCCGCATAATCGCCCACAACCATTCAGGGGAGAGACCTGTCTCTTCCGCCCATTGTTCCACAATCTCCCTGTATGCCATAGGGAAAACCAGCCTTGTCAGATCAAGATACACAGGATTATCAAAACTCACCAGCAACATCTGATCAGGGAAATACGTGACTATTAACTTCTGGGAAAGATAGAAGAGTTTTCTGTGATTCAACCACCCCCCGAGCAGATAAGCCATAACCCTTTTCTTTGTGGCGCTCTCCACCAGAATCTTAACTTCAGAGGCAACATATCTGTTTAATCCAAGTTCGAGGAGATGCTTTATATTGTATATGTGAGAAGATTCTGTAACTGTGGTGGTATCATTCACAAGTCCTGTGATCGTCTCGGCGTAAAATCTGATTTCAGGAGTCATCACAGGCATTCTGCTACTCAAACAGCGTGATGAAACATAGGCATAAAATGACAAGGGGAAATGTGTAAGGAGTTCTTTTAGATACTTTTCCCGGTTACTTTTATCCCATTTAGCCCGCCAGTAGAGGGATTGAGCCTTTCTCAGTCTGTGGCCCTTCTCATAAAGTTCCTTCAAATAACTGATTGAAGCAGTTGTGTTTCCGCGAGAATAACTGTACATTGCCAGTTTCCACAAAACATCCTCTATATACTTACCCGAAGGATAGGCAAGATGATAATTTTCAAAAGCTGAGATTGCAGAATCTGTAACCTTCATGTATGTATATACAAGCCCCAATCTGTAAATTGTATCCTCTTTGAACCTGGTGTTGGGAAACTTTTTCAATAGGGTTCTGAAAATCTTTATTGAGTCATTGTTTCTGTCAAGCCTTGCGTAGGTGCGCCCCAGATTGTATAAGACCTCTTCTGCACAATTATTTTTCCTCATTTTTCTTGCTTTAACAAAGTATCTTGCTGCGGAAGAGTAATCCTTCATTCTGAACCTCATCTTTCCCAGCAAATAATAGTAACAACCTCTATCCCCCGTCCTCTTCAAATACTTCCTGGCCTCTCTCTTCAGAATCTTCCATTCTCCCCTCCCGATCATCCTCTCCCATCTCTTCTTCAAAGAATCCAGATCAAGCAGTGTAAAAACTGTAGCCCCTGCCCTATCAAGAATTTCCTCTTCATAGGGATGCCCCGGGTAAGTAACGAGAAAATCCTTTACAAGAGCAACCATCCTCTGCCTGTTTTTCTCAGATAGGATCCTTGTATACAGACAATCTGCTGAATTTGGGAAATCACCCTCATAAACCTTTCTCAATCCAAGTTTACCAGTTATCTTGGTGAGAAGACATCTATCCTCACTGGCAAAGATTGAAGAAGGAAAAGAACTGAGGTGAAGTTCAAATAGATCCTTACTTACATAAAAATTTCCACTTTTAAAATAATTCAACCCTGCAAAGTAAAGAGAATAATCAGGCAGAAACCCTTTTTTATAGAGCATGAAAAACTTCTCAGCTGCTTCACTGTACCTGCCCAGCTTCATCAAAGTATAAGCGGCAAGAAATTCAAGATTAACTGTCTTCTTTCCATGGAAGCTCTCATATACCCTGAGAGCTCCCCTGTAATCACCAAACTTCACATAATCCCTCATGAGAGCAAAAGAAAGATAGGTGGAGTATGTTACTTCATGAGAATAGATCCTCTCTTTTCTACCAGAGGATGAAGTGATACATCCACTGATGAAAAGATGAAAAGCGAAAAAAATCGCAAGGATTGCTTTTTTATTCATACTTCTTAAGTTCTTTCCACAGTTTTTTAAGTCTCTCTTTTAACCTCTTTTCCCTACCCTGATCAGAAGGGAAATAAAATCGCTTATTCTTTATTTTCTCCGGAAGATATAAAAATTCAACAAAATGCTCCGGAAAATCATGGGGATATTTGTAACCTTTTCCATAGCCCAGATTCTCCATAAACTTATTGCCCGCAAAGGAGATCTCAGACGGTGGATTCAATTCTCCGCTTCTTTTAATTTCCTCCTTTGCTCTTTTATAGGCAAGATAGGTGGAGTTACTCTTCTCCGTAGAAGCAAGGTAAATAGCGGCATGAGCAAGAGGAATCCACCCTTCTGCGTCACCCACTGCCTCATAGGCAAGTTTTGCAGCAACTGCCACAAGGAGTGCCAGAGGATCAGCGTTTCCCACATCCTCAGCTGCAAAAATTATCATCCTCCTGGCAATATAGAGTGGATCCTCTCCACTCTCAAGCATCCTTGCAAGATAGTAAACTGCAGCATCAGGATCAGAGCCCCTCATACTTTTAATAAATGCCGATATCAACTGGTAATGATAATCTCCCTCCTTATTATAACGAAGTACCATTGGAGGGAGAATCTTCTTCAGTTTATCCTCTTCAATCCTTTCTCTCGAAACTGACAGGATTAGCTCAAGTGTATTGATGGCTCTTCTAAGATCCCCTCCTGAGCTTTCTGCGATTCCCCTGATCAGCTCATCGGGGAAAGGGTCCGAACCATCCCATTCTTTCACCACAATTTCTCTCAATTTCCCGGCTATATCAACGGAAGAAAGAGGGTGAAATACAATAATATGACACCTGGAAAGCAGAGGGTTAATAAGATTAAAAGAGGGATTTTCCGTTGTTGCACCAATTAAAATAATTTTCCCTTCCTCAATGTAGGGGAGAAAAAAATCCTGCTGCTTACGGTTGAAGTGATGAATCTCATCCACAAAGAGAATGAATTTTCCATAATACCTGTAATTTTTTTCTATCAGGTCCTTAAGCTCCCTGACACCATGTGTAATGGCGGAGGTGAATATAAATTTGATGGAAATCTTCTCAGCAATTATTCTGGCAAGAGTTGTTTTACCCGTTCCTGGAGGACCCCAGAAGATCATTGATGGAACATAACCCTCTTTCAGAAACCTCCTGATGACACCACTCTCTCCGATGAGGTGTTCCTGACCCACCATTTCCTCAAAGGAAGAAGGAGCATATTTTTGTGAGAGAGTTAACTTCCCGGTATTATCCTTCGAAAAAAGAGAATCCATTAACTACAGATCTTTTACCCCGTAAAAATTATCATCAGGTATAAAACCAAGCTTTTCCTTTGAAAGCGTAATTTCTTCAGGTGGCTGGTACTCCTCTCTATACGCAGCAATAATTCTCTTTACCATTTCCAGATTAACTTCCTTTTTCTCACCCATTTCTGTGAGAAGATCAAGAGCTCCCCTTATATTGTAAGGTTTTTTCCTGAATGGTCTTGGAGATATGAGGGCATTGAAAATATCAACCGCCACAACCAGATCAAGAAATTTGAACTTATCATCGTGCAAACCTCTCTCATGATGGCGATAAGCAATAAGAGCATTCAAACCCTCGCCCAGATAGTAGATCAGCAGAATCAATCCCCACAGGGTATGCTCTTTAATTGTCTCATACTCCTCTCTTGAGAGAAAATCTGTGTTCTGGATCAGGGTCTTGCTCAATCTTGACATACCAATATCTTTTGTCAGATTCGCAGATGCAATTTCCGTGATTAAATCGTGATAAAACACGAAATCCAGGGCTATTCTTGTCACAATTATGGTGGTTGCCAGGGAATGGTGGTAAGTGAAGATAGACTTTTTCTTAAGATATTCAAGTTCAAGGAAAATCTCTTCCGGATAACTGATCTGCTCCAGATATCTGAGAACCTTTTCTGCAGTTTCATGATCCCGGAAAAGAGGTGAATAATTTTTTTCCTTCAAAATCTTTTTCATGTCACGGAAAACAGAAGTAGAAGCAATTTTCCTGATACCAGATGTCTTGAATTTTTCATGAAGTCCTTTCAGAGTTTCCTTTGTAACATTCGTTCCCTTAGGAAGGATAAGATTTTTATGTATATCACCGAGATTAATTGACAGAACTTTAGCCATTTCTCACCTCTCTTTATCATTATAGCCCAATTCCCCATCCTCCGCAAAGAAAATTAGATACAGCCAGCTCAGAAAATCTGCTCTTGACACGAGAGGAATAATGTGTTAATGTTTTTTTGACAAAATTGTCAAAAATTAAAGAAAGGAGTGTGGTATGATTGGAATTAAAGATGTTGGTTCCTACATTCCAGCCCACCGTATTCAGCGGCAGAAGATAGGTGAGGCGTGGGGGTATGACCCCTTCATCATGAAGATGCTGCTGGGAGAAAAGGCAGTTGCAAACTATGACGAAGATGCTCTCACCATGGCATCGGAATCGGTTCTCCTTGCTCTGGAGGGAAGAGATGCTTCAAAAATTGGATCACTTTACTTCGCCTCAACCACCGCCCCATATCTGGAAAAAAATTCCTCAAGCACCCTCGCAGAAATAGCTGACCTGCCATCCTCCATAAGCACCATCGATTTTGCAAACAGTCTCAGGGCCGGCACAAGTGCAATGCTGGTGGCTCTCAACGGCGTTAAAGCCGGTGCATTTGAAGAAGGATTGGTGGTTGCCTCAGATGTAAGGCTTTATGAGCCGGAAAGTATCATGGAAACGATGAGCGGAGACGCATCTGCTGCTGTTGTTGTGGGAGAGGGTGACGATGTAATTGCAGAATTTGAAGGAAGTTATCTGCTCTCACAGGAACTTCTCGATTACTGGAGAAAGAGGGAAGACAAGTACATCTTTTCAGATGATGAAAAGGCTGCATCTATTTTTGGTTACCTCAACATGGTGCCAAAAGCCCTTGAAGGTCTTGCCAAAAAACTCAATCTGACTCCAGATGATGTTAGCAAAATTATCGTTTACGCATCAGATGCAAATACGTACAGGGCCCTTGCAAAACGTCTTGGAAATTTTGCCGTGAAACTGAACCAGGACCCCACACTTCTCCTTGGAGTAGGCAATCCGGGAGTGGCAAATGTTCTTCTTCAATGCGTCCTGGCCCTGGAAGAGGCAAATCCCGGCGAAAGAATAATTCTTATTTCTTATGGAGATGGTGCAGAAGCTTTCTCTTTCAGGGTAACAGAGGCAATAGAAGATTTCAAGAAAAAGGGTAAGAGAAGTGTTCGGGACTGGCTCGGCAGCAAAATTGATCTTCCATACTACACCAAGGTTCTGAAATGGAGGGAGGAAATTGTAACAAAAAAAGGCCTCTGGCCTGCAGAACCCTACACATCTGTAACAGAACTGTACAGGGAAAAGAAAACAATCCTCTCTCTTTACGGTGTGAAGTGTAAAAAATGTGGCTCTATTTACTTCCCACCCAAAAGAGTGTGTCCAAAGTGTGGTGCCATAGATGAATTTGAACCATTCAAACTTTCAAGAAGAGGCAAAATAGTTACCTTCACCAGGGAACGAGCCATACCAAATCCTGAGCATCCAGTAGGAATGGCAGTTGTTGACTTTGAGGGAGGAGGAAGAACATTCACACAGTTAACAGATATGCCTCCCGAGTGGCAGGATAAAGAATCAAGCCTGATAGATAAAGAGGTTGAATTGACCTTCAGAATTTTCCACAGGGCGAAGGGATTTTACAACTACTACTGGAAAGCAAGACCAGTTAGAGGCAAATAAAATTAAGGAGGAGAACCATGCAGGGTTTAAAAGATAAGGTTGCAATAATCGGTATGGGACAAACAAAATTAGGGGATAGATTTGACGCAGGATTTGTGGATCTGGCTGTAGAGGCGTATGTTGAAGCAATACAGGATGCTGGCATAGAACCATCCCAGATAGAGGCCATGTGGCTTGGGGTTTTTGAACCAAATATGGCAGGTGGATTTCAGGGGCAGGCAGGTTCTTATCTTGCTGAAGCTCTTGGACTGTGGGACAGACCATCAAGCAGGGTTTCCAACTACTGCGCCACCGGTATGGATGCATTGAGAAATGCAGCCTATGCCATTGCCGCTGGTCAGTACAAAATTGTCCTTGTGCTTGGTGAGGAAAAGATGAGAGATGTTGGTTCAAGGGACAGTCTGATCAGGCAGACACTCCTCAACGGCCATCCAGTTATTGGAAAGGGTCAGACTGCTCCCGGTATGTTTGCCCTCATGGCAAACAGACATTTCCACGAATTTGGTACGACAAAAAAAGATCTGGCTCTTGTGGCAGTAAAAAATCACTACAATGGTAGTCTGAATCCAAAGGCCCATATAAGAAAACAGGTTGACATTGACACTGTGATGAATGCGTATATGATAGCAGATCCCCTGGGACTCTATGATTGCAGTACCGTTGCCGATGGAGCAGCTGCAGCCATTCTCACCACTCCGGAAATTGCAAAATCTCTTAAGCCCAATGGAGATTATGTACTTATTAAATCAATTGGGCTTTCCATCACCACCGATGCAAGATACTTTGACCCCTACGAGCAATACATCGGTTTCAGATCAACCCAGATGGCTGCCAAAATGGCTTACGAGGAAGCAGGAATTAAAAATCCATTTGATGAAATCGGAGTCGCTGAGGTTCACGATTGTTTCACCATAACCGAGATTATCAACTATGAAGACCTCTTCTTTGTGGAAAAGGGTAAAGGTGCAACCCTCATAAGGGAGGGTATAACAGCCCTTGATGGAAAACTTCCCGTCAACACAAGTGGTGGATTAAAATCCTGTGGACATCCTATAGGCGCCACAGGGGTGAGAATGACATATCAGATTTATCAGCAACTCCTTGGTAGAGCAGGGAAAATGCAGGTGAAAAATCCCAAACTTGGTCTGATTCACAATCTGGGAGGGCCAGGATCAGTAGCAGCAGTGGCGATATACAGGACACCTTGATTTTTAAGCAAAATGGGAATATTATGATATGGTGAGGGGGTATTTCCCCTCCCATTTTATTTCGACAGCGGGGGATTGGTGCAGCTTCTGTCTTCAATACGTTTCAGACTCATAACTTTTATAATTTTCATAGTAATCGTTTCAACCATCATAGTTACCTATGTCAATATCACCATAACAAAGAAAATGGCCATATCCAATGCAGAAACCACCCTCAGGGTTTCCTTCAGCAAAATCAAAACTGAAACAGAAGCCTGGCTTATCTTTTTAACCAGGGAACTGGAAAGTTACGGGAGGAGGAGAATATTTACAGACATTAACAGAAAATTAACCACCAGAGAAAAAAGGGATCTCATCATTAACTTGAAAATTCTCCTCTCAGCCAACAATGAATTCTCTGGTTTTTTTGTTTCAAGCATAACAGGAGAGATTATTGCTTCCACATTGAGACTTCCCATAATGAAATTTGCTCCAATATCCTGTGATGCTATTCAGGCAAGTCTTGATATCAAATCGGTCACTATTGATGGGATAAAAAGAAAAATAGTTTATACCTGTCTCAGAAACAG
>JALSQH010000084.1 GCA_026985515.1 bacterium | reverse complement strand
CCCATACCATAGCCCGGTCCCATCGGTCCTCGGGGCTGAGAATAAAGTGGGAGTGAGAGTAAAGAGAGAAAAATTACCCAGATAATTCCTTTTTTAACCATTTTGTTCCTCCTTCAAAGTTTTAAATTCCTCTTCAATTTGCCATATCTCCTCATCAATGTTTGTGGATGCCAGTTCCTGCTGATCGGGTTCAATAAGTTGCAGTGTTTCTTCCACCGAGTAGATCTGAGAATCAATCCTATCAATCGTGGGTGGAGAGGCAGGGAGAAGGGAAAGTATCAGTAGAGCAAGAGCAATCATGAGAAAGGGTGCCAGCACCCACCATATTCTATACCCCGGCCGGGAGTATTGAGGAGCCCTGAGATTCTTATAAAAACTTTCTTCCTTTTTCCTCTGCTGCGAAAGAGCATTTGATACCATCTCTATGATCTTTCTTTCTTCCCTTTCAAATTCTCTATCAAAAGTTTTCATTGCCCAGTTCCTCCTTCAATTTTTTCACTGCTCTGTGCATTCTTGTTATGGCGACCCTCTCAGGGATAAAGAGGATTTTTGAAATTTCCCTGTATGAGAATCCCTCTGACCTCAGAAGAACCACCTCTCTGTACTCCACAGGAAGTCTGGTAACAGCTGAGAGCACCCTTTCCCACTCTTCCCTGTGAATACTTTTTTCCTCGGGGGTTCTCTCAACCGGGGGATCAGGGTTTTTTCTTCTTTTCCTCTTTCTCATGTAGTCGTAAGCTTTGTTTCTGGCAATTGTATATATCCAGGTTGAGAATTTATGCTTCTTTTTAAAAGAGGTTGCCTTTTCTATTACTTTCAAAAATATATCCTGAATTATATCCCCTATCTCATCTGGTGGTATTTCTGGAATAAGATTCCTGAGAAAAACGTAAAGTCTGGGTTTGTACCTCTCATAAACAATCTCAAAAGGTTCTTCTCTTCCTTCCCTGAAAAGCTCAAAGAGTTCTCTGTCAGAATATTCACTGTACATTTTTAACTCCCACTAATATTATACGACGGCCACTGGATTTTGTAACATGAGTATTTTATAATTTTAAGTGAAGATGTCTCCAATTTTTAAGGCTTCCACATTTATCCTTCTTACCCCTGATGGTAAAGTTCTTCTGACATTGAGGAAAAAATCCCTGAAATTTCTTGGTGGATTCCATGTTTATCCCGGTGGGAGAGTTGATGATGAAGATTACAATTCTATTCTGAGCGGAAGGGTTTCTTTGGAACTTTTGAAGAATCTTTCTTCTCTTGCTTTCATGAGTGAGAGGGAAATGATTGCTCATATTGTGGCTGGTATCAGAGAGGTGTTTGAGGAAACCGGTATATTTCTGGGAAGTGATAGAGGAAATCTGAATGTGGTGGAGAGGTACCGGAAGGGGCTTCTTACTTTTGATGATGTGGTGAAAGAGTGTGATATTTCTGTCCCCGAAAATATAATGTACCTGGATCACTGGCTGACCCCACCTGTCTTTCCCGTGAGATTTGATACGAGATTTTTTCTTGTGAAACTTGAAGGTGAGCCTGAGGTATTCCCCAATCCCCGGGAGATAGAGGAGTATATATGGATCAGACCTGAGGATGCCATCACCAGAGCTGAGAGAAATCAGATAAAGCTGATGCCCCCCACATATGTAACTCTTAAAAAGGTAAAGAAAATACTTGCAGAAAAAAGTGATACTCGTATAACTTAATACTAAATCACACACCTGCTGATTCCACAGGTGGTGTTACCTGTCTGGTAATCCCTGTGGAAAATGAGGCAGGTGGAGGAAAAAACCAAGGAGGTTTGCCATGCCAAGATTAACGATGAAGGAAGTTCTGGAAGCTGGTGCTCACTTCGGGCATCAGACTCATCGCTGGAATCCCAAGATGAAGCCCTACATTTTCACCACAAGGAACAGAATTCATATCATTGATCTTCAACAAACTGTGAAACTTTTTGATATTGCCTATGATTTTGTTGTAAATGTGGTGGCAGATGGTGGAACGATTCTCTTTGTTGGTACAAAAAAGCAGGCCCAGGACATTATTAAGGAGGAAGCGGAAAAGGTCGGAATGCCCTATGTAAATTTCAGGTGGCTTGGAGGTACTCTTACCAATTTCAGAACCATAAGAAAGAGCGTGGAAAAGTTAAAGAAAATTGAACAGATGGAAGAAGAGGGAGTACTTGAGAGATTACCCAAAAAGGAGGCAATGAGACTCCTCCGTAAGAAAGAGAAACTTCAGCGTGTTCTGAATGGAATAAGGGACATGGAAAAACTTCCCCAGGCTGTTTACATCGTGGACACAAAGAATGAAGAAATTGCAGTTAAGGAAGCAAGAAAACTTGGCATACCAATTGTTGGAATTGTTGATACAAATGCTGATCCTGACCTGGTTGATTATATTATTCCCGGTAACGACGACGCAATAAGATCCATTAAACTTTTTACGTCAAAGATAAGGGAGGCAGTTGAAGAAGGATTGAAGCTAAGAGAGGAGAGGTTGCAGCAGGCAGTTGAGGAGTCCCTTGAGGTTGCGCAGGCACAGGGAAAGAGGTCTCCCGAAAAAGTTATTAAGATTAGAAAGGCGAAGAGTTCTTCAGAGGAAAAATCTGAGTCTGGTGAAAAGGAAGAAGAGGAAACTGAAGAGTGAATCAAATAAATTGGAGGTAGAAAAGTGGCAAATATAACCACAGAGATGATCAAAACTCTCAGGGAAAGGACAGGAGCGGGAATACTTGAATGCAAAAAGGCTCTTGAAGAGGCTGATGGTGACCTTGACAGGGCTGCCGAAATTCTGAGAAAAAAGGGGATAGCCAAGGCTGACAAAAAGGCAGGCAGGGCAGCGGGAGATGGTGTTATTGGTTACTACATTCATCATGATAACAAACTGGGAGTCCTGGTTGAGGTTAATTGCGAGACCGATTTTGTGGCAAGGACTGAGGAGTTCCAGAATCTTGTTAAAGAAATTGCAATGCAGATTGCTGCTATGAGCCCCAGGTATGTAAGCAGAGAGGATGTACCAGCTGAGGAGCTGGAAAAGGAAAAGGAGATTTACAAACAGGCTGCAATTGCTGAAGGAAAATCGGAGAACATAGCAGAGAGAATAGCTGAGGGAAGGATAAATAAATTTTATGAAGAAGTATGTCTCCTTGAACAGCCGTATGTGAGGGATCAGAAGAAGAAAATAGGTGATCTTATCAAGGAACACATTGCCAAGTTAGGTGAAAATATTGTGGTGAAAAGATTTGTCAGAATGAAATTGGGTGAAGATGAAATAATAATTTCAGGTAAAAAGAGTTGATGGATTTAAAGTACCACAGGATCCTTCTCAAAATAAGTGGGGAAGCTCTTGCTGGTGATGCCGAATTCGGAATCGATGCTGAAACTATTTCCCAGATCGCCGATGAAGTAAAAGAGGTGTGGGAACTGGGTGTTCAGATTGCCATGGTCGTGGGAGGAGGAAATATCTTCAGAGGAGTAAAGGGCAAAGGAAAGGGCATAGACAGGGTTACCGGTGATTATATGGGAATGCTGGCAACGGTCATAAATGCCCTTGCCTTTCAGGATGTTCTGGAGAAGAGGGGGGTTCCAACCAGAGTTGCCACGGCAATAGAGATGAGAGCCATTGCAGAGCCATATATAAGAAGAAGGGCACAGAGGCATCTTGAAAAGGGGAGGGTTGTCATTTTTGCTGCCGGTACGGGTAATCCCTTTTTTACCACAGATACCGCTTCTGCTCTCAGGGGAATTGAGATGGGAGTTGACGTACTGCTAAAGGCTACTAATGTAGATGGAGTTTATTCTGCGGATCCCAAAAAGGATAAAAGGGCTAAGTTATATGAGAAACTGAGTTACGATGATGTGATCAGCAAAGATTTAAGGGTAATGGATATGACGGCTATCACACTGTGTAAGGAAAATGGTCTGCCGGTGATTGTTTATAACTTGAAAAGGAGGGGAAGTCTGGTTAAAATAGTTAAAGGTGAAAAGGTTGGAACATACATAGGAGAGGAGGTGGGTGATGGAAGAAATGGTTGATCTTGAGGAAGTATACAGGGATGCAAGAGGAAGGATGGAAAAGGTAATAGAATATTTCAGGAAAGAGTTATCTCATTTGAGGACAGGTCGTGCGTCGGTCAGTTTGCTTGACGGGATTAAAATTGATTATTATGGAACACCCACACCTCTCAATCAGATTGCATCTATTACTGCTCCCTCTCATGATTTAATAGTAATAAAACCATGGGACAAGACGATATTCAAGGCCATAGAGAAGGCAATACTTGAGTCTGATCTTGGCCTCAATCCATCTGATGATGGTGAAGTGATAAGAGTTCCAGTTCCACCCCTTACAGAGGAAACCAGAAAAAATCTTGTGAAGCAGGCTCACAAGATCGCTGAGGAGCACAGAGTGAAGATAAGGGGTGTGAGACATGATGCAAATGACCATCTTAAGAGGATAAAGAAAGAGGGTCATGTTTCGGAAGATGATATAGAGAGACTACTGGATAAGGTGCAGAAGCTCACCGACGAGTTCATAAAGAAAATCAATAAACTACTTGAGGAAAAAGAAAAAGAGTTGATGGAAGTCTGATTCATATTTTTTCGTAAGGTGCAAATCCCTTTAAAGCCTGTCTGAAAGATTGGAAAGTTATAACATATATTGCCACGATTGGTACGCCCACGATTAATCCCAGTATTCCAAACATTCTCGCGGCAATTATAAAAGTTGTGAAAACCACAAGGGGATGTAGATTCATACTCTTGCCTACTATCACGGGGGATAGAATCACGGCATCTATCAGTTGTGCGGCACCACATGCAAAGAGAATCACCCATATGGGTGTGAAACTTGTTGTTACAGAAGCAAAGCCAAGTATAACTCCTACAATTGTTCCAATAATCGGTCCTATGTAGGGAATGATGTTTGTAACTGCCACAATAAAAGCTATCAGAACCGAACCTTCTACTCCAGCAAAGGCTGTGGGTAAGAGAACGATAATTCCCACTGCAGCAGCCTCAATTATTCTTCCCACAATATAGTTGCCCACCTGTTTGTTGATCCTGTCTATTATCACCGCAGCCATTTCGTAGTATCTGTTTGGAGTTATGTTGAGAAAGAATTCTTTAAATTGCTTGGAATCCTTCAGGAGAAAGAATCCGAAAACAGGAGTCATGGCAATTATTATAATCAAATTGGTAATCATTCCTGGCAAATTGGAGAAAATCAGGGGTAGAAGTTTTTTTGCCAGACTCATAACATAACTTTCAATGTCAATTCTCATAATATCTGGTGGAAGTTTTGTATTGAGCCAGTTTTCCGTGGAAGTGAGTAAATCCTGGATCTGTGAAATAACCAATGGAGCTTTATTTTTCAGATTAAGTATTTCCTGATAAAACCAGGATGGAATGAAGTAAATCAGCAGAAGGGAAAGGATTGTAGAGGTTACGAAAACAATATTTACGCTCATTTTTCTTGATATTCCATGTCTTATCAGGAATTCAATTATGGGTTTCGAGGAATAGTACATTACAACACCGAGTATGAGAGGTATGGAGATAATGATGAAGTTCAGCAACTTGAAGAGAATTACAGTTCCAATCAGCAGCATGGTTATAAACTGAAACCATGCCCAGAAGTGGGATTTGCCGCTCATTCTTCTTTTTCCCGGGAGTTGCTGGGTTTTAACTTGCTTTTGCATGAATTGAGTTCTTTTTTTAAAATTTCCACTTCTTCACTGAGAGAGTGAATTGTTTTTACATAATTTTCCATTTGTTTGTTGCTCTTCTCCAGATCATTTGATAACTTGATGGCAAAATTTTTCAAAATCTTGTATGCAATATGGGGATAATTGTTCATAAACTCCTCTATATCTCTCTGTGAAATTGCAAGCAGCACTGTGGGTTGCATCGCTACAACTGTTGCTGTTCTTGGTGTTTCTCTCAGAAAAGATATTTCACCGAAAAAATCACCTTTATGGAGATGTGCAAGAGTGATTTCATCAGTCTCCCCATAATTTTTGTAAATCCCCACTCTCCCTTCAAAAACGAAGTATACACTCACTCCTCCCTGCCCTTCATGAAAAACCATTTCACCCGGGGCATATTCCCTCGTTGAAATCGGGACTGACTCGATGAAATTCAAGATTTCTTCATCTGTGAAATCCCTGAACAGCTCCACATCTTTAAAGAAAGTGACAAGTTTATTTTCACCTTTATTTTTCAGAATCTTCTCACATATACTTCTCAATCCCCATTTCATACTTGCAATTGTACCATAGAAGCAGTGGTAAAGCAATATGAAGGCTCAGTGTCTTATGGAAAAGTTTCGCTTTATTAAAAGCCATGTCAGTAGAGACAAAATCAAAAAGGGCCCGGTGGATGTTACATAGGGTATCAATCCTCCCGAATGAATGGAAGAGGCAAGAAGGTTGATGCCCAGAATCGCGAAACCGGTAAATATGGAAATTGCAAGCTGGGGCAGGTAATTTTTTTTTCTGGGATTCAGGTAGAGAAATCCTGCTGGAAGAAGAAAGATGATGATTGTTATAAGAGGAGAGGTTATCTTTTGAATGAAACCTGCAATGATATATGGATAGATGTATCCACCCTGTTTCAGGAGCCTGATGTACCTGTATAACTGAATGATGTTCATTTCAGAGGGTTTTTTCCTGAGAAATTCCATTGACTTGAAAGAAAATGGAAAATCTTCCGAAACCATAAATTTTTTATTTGTTTCTGAAGGTAACCTGTGAGTGTAGTCAACTCTGTTTACTTTTAAAAACAGCCACTTATTTCTTATATATGTGGCAAACCATACTTTTTCCACTTCAACAGGCCTGAGCTCATCATTGAACTTTATTATTGTCAGATCCTTCAGAGCCTTTTCTTCGGGGAGAATAAGCCCAACTCTGCATATGCAGTTTTTACTCTGAAGCCATACTTTGTCAGTTTTACGAAACTGATAAGACAATTTTTTTATTTTTGTATAGTAAATCTCCTGCGCTTTTTTCTCCATATAAGGCACGACAAATTCGCCAAGGAGAAAATGGCTGGCTGCCACAATGATACCCGTGAATGAAAGAGTTAAAAGAAATTTTCTTACAGGTATTCCTGAGGAAAGGAGAGCAATAAGTTCCCTGTTAATTGAAAGGGAAAGAAGAAGAATTGAGGAAGCAATGATTGTTGAAGGTGGAAAAAGGAGATATAGAATGGCTCCTGTCTTTAATAGCTCCCAGTAAAGAAGATATGTGAGGCTTGCTTCTCCCCCCAGTCTGCTGGCCTCTTCAACAAGCGTGACGATTTGAAATATCAGGGTTGATGCCAGCAAAGTAAGGATAAAAATAATAGAAAATCTGATCAGGAGATACTTCCAGAACTTCATACCTTTTTCCTCAGAATTAAAAAGGAAATTTCATTGTATAAGATGAGGAGAAGAAGTGTAGACCACATTACGTAATTACCCGAAAATTCATTTTCTCTTATAATATTTCTTCCTGTGGACATCAAAAGGTAAAAGAGGATAAAAATCAGTGTGGTAACGATGAATATCCCGGTATCCTCCTGTCCCCTCTTCATGCCTGATGGGAGGAGTCCCGCCCAGGTTACAAGGAGAACGGCAAGGGAAAGAATCAATCTTCTATTAATTTCAATTGCATAGTCTGGATCAAAGTCTTTTTGTTGCAGCTGAAGAAGCTGGGGAAATGGAATTTCTCCTTCAGATATATAGGTCTTGTATTTTACTGGCAGTAAAAGAGATGGGGGTATTTCACCCATGGAAAATCTCATAAATGAATGTCCCGCCCTTTCCAGCAGAGGAATAATAACACCTCTTTCAAGCAAAATTTTTCCCCTCACATATTTCACATTTTCTGCTGAAATGATAACTGGTAATTTGCTCTTATCAGAAAAGAGCAGGATTGAGTTATTTTCATTGTTTTTCTTGACCAGAACAGTGAGATTGTTGTTGACAACGGAAAAACCATCCCTGTTAAGGAGTGAAACTGTTCCCTCCTTCAAAATTTCCAGGGATGCCCTGTTGAACCTGTACCGGGTTGCAGGTAAAAGATAGAAGATATTATAGAGATTGAAAAGGGTAACCAGAATCGAAAAGAAAAAGTAGGTTCTTGCGATTTCTTTAATTGAGATACCAGAGGAAAAAAGTGCAATATTTTCTCCCCTTTTTCTCATCTGACTGGAAACCACTGTAAAGGTTAAAAGAGTAATGGGGAAGGAAAAATAAAGAGTAAAGGTGGGTATGATAAGGGGAACTATGGAAGGTATTTTCCAGAGCGGAATAGTGCCCGGAACAGATTTGAGAAGCCCACCAATTTGAATAAGGAGAAAAACCACAAAAAGTATGAGATAGATCAGAATGAAGTGATTGAAAAGCTCCTTCAGAATGTACTTTTCAAGTTTGCTTATCATTAGATAAATATTTTATCAGGAAGAGGTTCTGATAAAAAGATCACTGCAAAATTGTTTAGAAGTTATTGAGAAAAGAGAGAAAAGGAGCGGGAAGAACCCGCTCCAGCCGGCATCAGAGTATCACATCCATGGGAGATTTATCATCGTCTGCAATTTCCATTTCTAAAGCCTTAACCTTCGGCAGAGCATGGTTGAGGAAGAATTTTACGGTCTGAATCTTGTTGTAGTAGAATTTCGCCTCCTCATTCTCTCTAACCAGTTCTTTCTGTTTTTCTTCGGTATCTGCTCCTTTGGCTTTGTAGATTTCCTCCAGTTTCTGGATGGCCACTCTTGCCTGATCAGCCATGTAGTAGCCAACTACAACATGCCCAAAAAGTTCAAGATAAGGTGTTGCTGTAAGCAGCAGATGGAGAAAGTTTCCACTGCTAGCATCCTGCTGATACTGCATGGCGATTTTTACCAGTGAGTCTCTTGCAGCAGCAAGTTTTGAAATAAAGTCTTTCATCTTTTCTTCATTCTGATGTTTTTCAATGAACTGATTCAATTCAGTCATGAATCTCATAAACAGCCTTCCACCATGCAGAGTCATCTTCCTGAAAAGGAGGTCCATCGCCTGAATTCCATTTGCTCCTTCGTAGATGGAGGTGATTTTTATATCTCTGAGATACTGCTCAACCATGTAATCTTTAGTGTATCCATATCCTCCATATGTCTGAACTGCGAGTTCTGCCACTCTGAAAGCCTGGTCACTGCTGTATGCCTTGGCAATTGGGGTCAGAAGATCAAGGAGATCCTGATAGTGCTCCCTTACCTTCTCGTCAGGATGCTTTTCTGCAAGATCAGCATAGAGGCCAACATGGTAAAGAAGACTTCTGAGCCCCTCTACTGTGGATTTCATGATCATGATCATTCTTCTAACATCAGGATGTTCAATGATGGGTACCCTGGGAGCAGTGGGATCTTTAAACTGGGTCCAGTGGGAGCCCTGCTTCCTTTCATGCGCATAATCAAGGGCATCGAGATAAGCAGCGGCTGCATTTGCCATTGCAAGCATTCCGGTTCCAATTCTTGCGCCGTTCATCATAAGAAACATGTACTGGATACCTTTATTTTCCTCTCCGATGAGGTAACCTTCACATTTTCCATTTTCACCGAAACTGAGGGTTGCGGTGACTGAACCATTTATACCCATTTTATGTTCGATACTTACCAGATGAACGTCGTTGAATTCTCCAAGTGAACCATCCGGGTTCACTTTGTACTTTGGTACCAGAAAGAGGCTCAGTCCCTTTGTTCCGGGAGGTGCTCCTTCAAGTCTTGCAAGAACAAGGTGGATATGGTTCTCTGTCATGTCGTGGTCACCGGAGGAGATGAATATTTTTTGACCTTCAATGAAGTACCTTCCATCCTTCTTTATAGCCTTTGTTTTGGAATTACCAACATCGCTACCGGCATCAGGTTCTGTAAGACACATGGTTCCCTGCCACTCACCAGAGAGCATTCTGGGAACATACAGTTTTTTCATCTCCTCGCTTCCATAGTGGAGGAGTAATCTGGCTGCTTCTGCGGTCAAGCCAGGATACATTACAAATGCAAGTGAAGCACCAGCAAAAACTTCTGAGACTGCCACACCAAGTGTTTCGGGCATTCCCTGACCACCATATTCAGGATCACTCACAAGACCTATCCATCCAGCCTCTGCATATTTTTTGTATACTTCTTTGTAGCAACTGGGAACATAGGCTTTTCCATTTTCAAACCTGCAGCCCTCAAGGTCTCCGCATCGATTCACAGGAGCCACTTCGTTTACGGCGAATTTAATGGCTTCGTTTAGAACCATGTCATACATGTCGCGATCAAAGTCCTGATAGTCTGGGATCTCTTTTAGTTTTTTGTCCATTTCAAGCTGTTCGTACAGGACAAACCTTATATCCCTTTCGTCCACTCTGTAATCTGGCATTTTAACCTCCTTATAATGGTTAGTTTAATTTTCCGCAAAAAATGAATGAATAATCATTCAGTTTTAGTATATATAAACACCCCTGATTGTCAAGATTAAATTTGTTGACTTCAAATCTACATTATACTATTATTTACTTGAAAAAAGGGAGGTGCATGTGGAAGGAATAAAAAAGTTTTTTGTTTTCCTTATCATTCTTTCTCTGTTTTCTTCATGCCATAAAAAAGAGGAGCGGAAAGCGAAGAGGGATACAACTCCTCCTGTAACAACTGCCTATCCACCGGGAGGAACATACTATTACCCCATCACGGTGACTCTTACCACCAGTGAACCTGCCACTATTTATTATGGAATTGATGATGTTATTCCCTCAATAGGGGATCCCAATACAAAGGTAGCAAAGAATTCTGTCAAAATTTATATTGACCATTCAACCTCACTGAGGTACTTCTCAGTGGATCTCGCAGGGAATGTCGAAACACTGAAGAAACAGGAATATATAATAGCAAAACCACCTGCAGAAGCTGTGTTGAATTGTGAGTTTACCGATCCTGCATCAGACCTGTATATCAACTCTTCTCATCTTCCCTATGTTGTGAGGGGCAGAGCCTGGGCAAAGAATACGGTCGTTAGGGTCGTAAAGATTTCCCCTGATGGGGGTGCCACATGGTATAAGGCAGCCGGTACCACTAACTGGTCCTTCCAGTTTGATCCAGACAGGGAAGGGGATTATTATTTTCTGTGCAAAGCTGGAAATGGGCTGAATCTTGAGATGCTGGGAACATCTTCTGTTCACATAATTGTGGATAATACCCCTCCTGTGGTGAATCCTGATAGTAATTCAATTGTAGTAAATGCTGAGAATAACCCGACATGGTTTACTGGTACTGCTTCTGACTCTCCGCCCGGGGTAATTGATCGTGTTGAGATATCTCCCGATGGAATTTTGTGGATAAGAGTCATGGAAACCAACAGGTGGGAGTATCCTTTTATGGTTTCTTACGGAATTGAAAAGCCTGTTTCCACATGGTTTGTGAGAGCAGTTGACAGGGCGGGTAATGTAAGTGAGGAAAAGAGCTTTTCTCTGAAAATTGATTCGCGTCTGCCTGAAATATTTGTTAATTCTCCCAATGATATCACTTACACATTCGCGGATGAGGAGAATTTTTCTATTGATTTTTCAGAGGAAGTTACCGGTGGAATTTACCGCTATGACGATGTATCAGAAACATGGGAAAAGGTTGTTAATTTTGAAGGTGTTACAAGCCTGGATCGGTATCTACCTGTTAGGGATGGTGTAAACTTTTTTAATATAGTGGTCAGGGATGAAGCAGGAAATATCGCCGCAAAATCTTTAATTGTAATAAGAAGCGGAATAGTTATACCTGGAAGAAAATATGCATTGTTCAGGGATAATAGATTCTACCTGTCGCCGGTGAGTGTAGTTACCGGTTTTTATGGAGATGAATATGGAAGTTATTACATTCTAACAGGAGATTTTTATTCGCCAGTTACATCATTTGCATCATACTCATATTCTTTAACATATCCGGTTCTGTGGGATAATAACCTCAGTACTACCGGGGATGTAGTAGGTGGAATTGTCCACAATGCATCTGGAGGCAAACTTGTGATTGCAGCTTACTCAAATTATAAATTTGGAGATAATATTACTGAATCGGTCTTTTATGGGGTTCCCGTTACACGGATTATCATCAATGAAAATGGAGGAGATGTGGGATATTCTCTTAGGATCCCCTCCGATATTCTCTCAAAAGGGGTTGCTCTTTTTGCCTTTGAGGATAAAAATGGAGATGGGTTTCTCCAGTGCAGTGAAAGAGCCGGATATCATAATGGAGGAGTGTTTGCTGCAGGTTCTTATGATATTACGCTTTTTGATCAGGAACCTGGAAGCCCGGATATTTTTATTGATGGTAAGAGGGTTGAAGGCTCTGAGAATAATCCAGTGGATCTTTCACCCTACAGCGATAACACAACCATAGCTGTTTACAATACAGGTTGTGGAGGTGGTGTGAAGTTTTCCTTCTGGATCGATGACAACAGTAACGGGATTATTGATAATGGAGAGAGGTATGTACTCAGATACATGGTGGATGGAATTGAGAGTGAGGGAGATCTTGATGGAGTCTCAGACGGGAAGGTGGTAACCACAGTAGGTGAGGTATTCAAAAACATGGAATTTGATAAAACCCCTCTTGTGGTCTCAAGTCGGGGGGGAGAGAAGATTCTCTATGTAAAAAGACAGAAAGCTCACCCCATTAATTTCACACTCACAGTAACGGATGTTGCAGATGGTTCACCGGTGTCAGGTAAGAAAATATTGATTTTGACGGAAATGGAAGGAGTATTGTCAACCACCGATAACAATGGGACTGCTGCATTCTCCATTGAAAATGGAGATAATGGATTTGTTCCATTTATTCTTAGTGGGAAGTATGTCCTTGAAGGAGAGAAAAGTTCATTACCAGCGAGCATTACCGATGGTATGAATGTTCGCATTGGTGCCAGAGTAACCGATGTCACAGTCAGAGGAAAGGTTGTTGCTGGTGGACCTGTAAAGAGTGGTTTTATAACCGCCATTTCTGGTTGCGGAGCGTATGGTCAAACGGCTATTGCATCTATTGATGAAGGTTTCTTTTCGCTTAATCTGACCTCTTTTAAACCACAGTCTCCGCTTCCTGTACGCTGGTCTTTACAGGTATATCCTTACGATTACAATGTTGAGGTTACCCTTTCTCCGGAGTCCATTACAATCCCGGCAGGAAGAGGGATTATAAATCTCGGAGAAATGAAAGTGGGGCAATATACATTTCCAGGGATAAGTTTCAGGGATTTTGCAGGCAAGATAGCGGTGGTTAAAAGTGTGGAAGGGAAATTTATTTATAGAGAGTACACGGAGAAGAATCTGTTTCAGGGGAGATACTGGAAAGTGTTTTTCGGTGATGGTGGAGAGTTCAGTCTTTACGATGTAGAGGTAACAGAAGAAGTGATACTGCCATTCCCTGCTGTTTCTTCATCTTCAGGTTACAACATCTCTGGTAGAATATATAACCCTGCCTTTGGCGAAGTTGCATACTATTTTCTTATGGAGGATCCAGAAGAGTCGGTGGACCTTATTTTTGAAACTGACTCCCGGGGATTTTTCTCATACTCTTTGCCAGCCGGTGAATGGAGGATGAGATGGGGAACATCTATTGAATCTCTTTTTAATCCGGAAGAGTTTAATTCTGCTCTGATAGAATTGTCAGATGATACTGACTTTGGAAGCAGAAGTTTTTACATAAAAAGTTATGTAACTGTTGGTTACTCATTTCCACGGGATTGGGAGGGTGACAGGGTTACTGTTTCAATGAAAAATCTTCTCACTGGTTTTACTTATTCGCAGAGTGTAACCACAACCAGTGGTTACCTGACATTCTTTAATCTCATACCGGGGAGTTATTTACTCTTTGCTGTTCATTCGGGAAATATTTATTACTATCCTGACGGTGTGGTTGATTACTCACTTGCTCAACCTGTGGAAACTGGCATAGAAGGTTTCTGGAAAAAAGTTGATTTCGTGGTGAATCAGTAGTGAATAAGAAAAAGTTTTTTAAACTTACCCCTTTCAGGATAAGTGTAATTGCCACATTTTTTGTGATAATCCTTTATCTCTTTTCCCTCAAATTTCCATCTCTTTATCTCTTTCGTGTAATTGAAGAGAAGTTGCTTGATTCAAGATTTATTGTGAGAGGAGCGGAAAAACCTGATCCAGAAGTTGTGATTGTTGCAATTGATGAAAAGAGTCTTGCCTCTCCGGAGCTGGGAAGATGGCCATGGCCCAGATCAAAGATAGCTGAATTTATAAATTTAATGAAAAAGTATAAACCTGCCGTTATAGCTTTTGATATTGTTTTCTCGGAACCTGATAAGAATTCTGAGCTTGTAAAAGTAAAGGAGTTTAAAAAGCTTTTCAATGAAATGAAGCTGAATCAATGGCCCCTTTCTCCTGAAAAAGTGGAGAAACAGCTTGAGGAATTGAAGAAAAGGATGAAAGAAATTCAGGATACAATTTCCCTTCTTGGAAGGAGAATGCGGAGGCTTTATCTTAAAAAAGCGACATTAAAGATAGTTGCTCAGATGAAAGAACTGACTGATGAGCTTGCTGAAGTTAACACAAAAATAAAATTACTGGAGGAAGTATCTGAAAATTCAGCCAGGTTCTACAGGTACATTCTGGAATCTGAAATAAAAGCAAACAACGATTATTTCCTGGCAAGAGCATTAAAAGAGGGTCCCCCCTCTGTGCTTGGTTATTTCTTCTACTTTTCTAAAAGGGAAGCTTCTCACCTCTCTCCAATAGAATTAAAAGAAAGGGAAAAATTAATTGAGAACAGCAGGATAAAGATTGTACTGCTTCCCCACTCCAGGTATGTGCCATGGGTTCCGGTGGCTTATGGTGTTAATCCAAATATTCCGATACTGAGCAGGGCAGTTAAATATCAGGGTTTTTTCAATATGATCCCTGATCTTGATGGTGAGGTCAGGTGGCATCCGATGCTTGTTACCCTTCACGGAAGGGATGATTATTACCCATCTTTATCTCTTATAACTGCGGCAGTTTACCTGCATCGCGACATAGTATTGAAGATCGGTGATGAAGGAGAGGTTTCTCTCCTCGCAATTGGGAAGAGAAGAATACCTGTTAACGAATCTGGAAAACTGCTTATTAACTACCGGGGACCTCCAGGTACTTTCAAAACATATAGTTTTGTTGACGTGCTTGATGGTAAAGTTCCTCCTTCTGAATTCAAAAATAAAATTGTACTGGTTGGAGCCACTGCTATTGGAATATATGACCTGAGAAACACACCATTTGGTGCTGAATTTCCAGGGGTTGAAGTTC
>JALSQH010000083.1 GCA_026985515.1 bacterium | reverse complement strand
GTGTGCAAAACGATGTCTCCACACCTGAAACTTTGAAATTGGTTTTCCAAAAGCTTCCCTCTCCTTCGCATATTTCATTCCAGCTTCAAGGGCATATTCGGCACCTGCAACGGCACCCATAGCCATTACAAGCCTCTCAAAATCAAAGCCCATCATAATATTGTAGAATCCTTCCCCCTCTTTCCCCAGGACATTCTCAACGGGAACAAACAGATCCTCAAAAACAAGTTCCGCAGTATCTGATGACCACCATCCAACTTTTTCTATTTTCCTTGCCACAGAAAAACCTTTCATCCCTTTTTCAACTAAAAATGTTGTAAATCCTCCATAACCAGCGCTTTCATCTGTTTTAGCCAGTACAATGATATAATCAGCCCTTGCTCCATTGGTGATAAATATTTTGCTTCCGTTGAGCAGGTACCCACCATCAACCTTCTCTGCCTTCGTTCTTATCCTGAAAACATCTGACCCCGCATATGGTTCAGTGACGGCTACCGCACCGATTTTTGTACCCTTTGCTATCTCCGGAAGAATCTTTTTCTTCTGTTCCTCAGATCCATAATTCAGAATGGCATTTGCAAAAACGAGGGCAGACATTCCAAGACCAGCCTGAACTCCACCCGCACCAGATCTTGTCAGTTCTTCTATTATAACGGCAGAGTAAAGAACATCTCCACCACTTCCACCATACTCTTCTGGAATAAGAATCCCCAGTATGCCGGCTTCCCCAGCCTTCCGGAAAAGGTCATCAGGGAAATACCTCTCCTCTTCCCACTTTTCAACATAAGGCCTTATCTCCCTGTCAACGAACTTCCTCACCTGTTTCCTGAAGATCTCATGTTCCTCTTTAAAAAGTGAACAGGACATCTTTCTACCCTCCCTGGAAATCAGAAAAAACCGGGATTTCTATCCACAAGTTCCCAGTTTACCCAGAAGAGCTTTGCACCTGATTCCCTGGATAATTCAACTTCTTCAATGCTCCCGGCTATTACTATAATTTCTGACCCCAGTTTCATTATTTTTTTCTTCATTTTCATGAATAACTTAAAATTTGTGGCAATAAACGGTACATGAAAACCAGACTTTTTTAATCTTTTCAGATCAGATTCATCATTCAACACCACCACAGGTTCAAACTCGAGATTGAAAGCATCCTCTATGAGGATCTTCAACCTCTCACCATCAACGACTCCAGGGAAAATAGTAAATGAATCACCCCAGAAAAGCCGTGTTTCAACTATCTGATAACTCTCAAAGAAAAGATCCCTTCTTATCACTGGATAGGGAAAAGTATGTTTGCTCCTTTTCAAAAAAGAGAGGTAATCATCATAACCATTATTCCAGAAAGGATTCGTTGAAACACTGAAGACTCTGAAACCCATTTCCACATATTTCTTCGCAACATCGTATGGTTCCCTGTCCTCAAAAACAGGTAAGTCAAGTATGAAGTTGCTCTCACCGGGAAGAAAATCAGATATTTTCTGAGGAATAATTCTGGGATCCATCCATTTGAGAAGAGAACCGACGGGAACAGTTTGCTTCTTCCTTGTGAGTAATTCCTTTCTTGCACTTACAATTTCCGGTGAAAGATCGAACATATCAGTCTCTGAAAACATTAAATTCCTTTTTCAGCGGATCATACTCAAGAACAAACTCGTTACCTTCTTCATCCTTAAAACGGGCTCTCCTGTCAAAGTTGGTCTGGGCACTTTTCAAAAGAAACTTAAGATATTCAGGCTTTTCATCTTTGAATTTCCTCAAAACATCAATCCCTCTGGGATCCCCTGATAACTTCATACTTAAATTCTACCATACCCCTCTAAAATCGCAACTACTTCTGATGTCTTAAGGGATCAAGAAGAAAATCGTAGTTATATCTATCAAGCTTTTCTCCCAGCATATGGAGAGCCTTTTTTTGCGTTCGCAATGTCCACTTTTTTATCAGAACCTCAAAGTAAGTTCTCGGTTTTATGTTTGAAATATCAAGTATAAACTTTTTTGCTTTATCTATGTTCCCCGTTGCTGCTTCCAGTTCTGCAATATACATATAAGTATACGGATAAGTTGGATCTATTCTATACGCCTCATATAAATATCTTCGAGCTTTTTCCAAATCACCAAAGCTAACAGGGAAAGAAGGTAGTTTGAAATACAACCTTCCCAGAATCTGCGGAGGCTGAGCATAATAGTAAGTTTTATTCATTTTATAAGCCTTCAACGCACAGATTCTCATCTCCTTGGCAACACTCAATGCATTCAGAACTCCTTTACTGAGACCATATACCCCCAGGAAGATAGCCTTATTTATCCACCCATCAGGATGATCCGGGAATTTTTTGATTGTTTCCTCCGCTGCCCTGAGTCCAAGTTTAGCGTAATAAATCTTCTTATCTACCGGGGCAATATCCCATAAAAGGTAGAGATACTCATTCCTCATCACATAAAGTCCCACATTATCAGGATCTTTTGCAATTGCTTCATTGAGCTTCTTAACAATTCCAGATACATACCCCACATTCTCCATCTGCTCAAAATTCACAGAGATTTTACTTCCGACAGGTCTGTTCAGATCATAGTAAGATGGATTGAATGCGGAAAGGCTGGTCGAGAGAAACATCAAAATTGCAGGTATGATACCCCTCATTTTCACCTCCTATTACTGTGATTCTGTTTATAACAATACCACAAATTCCTCAATAAACCAAATTTCTCTTTAACTTCAAATACCCCATTCCTTCTCCCATAAGCAAGATATAAAGGTTTCTTAAATTTCTCTCTGAAACTCTTCTCCTGCACAAACTGTTATGCTTCTCCCTCAGAATATCCCATAAGCACCATGGAATTTCATAATAATGCTTCCCCGATATATCAACAGGCTTCCCATCAATAACGAAAAGGGCTATGTTTATATTCCAATTCTTCAGATTGTATTTAATTCCATTCTCAAGTACCGGAGGAATATGATCAGCAACTACAAGTATGATACTGGCAGGATCAAATTTAATTATTGAATTTATAAACCACTCAAGGCTTTTCGTCCTGTAGTAAAACTGGTTGGCAATTCGATTTATGGAGTCTGGAGCATCTATGGCTTTTACTACATCGGGCCTTAATTCAGTATTTCTATAATATGGTAAGTGACCATACATTGTCAGGATATAATCAACAAAGGGCTTCTTTTTAAGAAGCTTCTCCCTCACCAGCCTGATGTTGGCTTTAAATAAATCACCATCAAAGATAAAATGATCCCCTTTTCTTTTTCTGAAATAACTGTTTCTGTCAAGAAAACTTACCTCATCAAACCCTACACTTCTGTATGCCTTTTGCGAATTGTAATACCACGATTTTGTCCCGATTGTAGCATAAGCATAATATCCATATTTTCTCAATTCATTTATAAATGACTCAATCCTGTAACCTTCCAGAGCATTAAATTCGATACTGTCAATCATTCCAAAGGCAGGCACACCTGTCAGAATTTCAAATTCAGCCTGCGCTGTGCCTCCACCATAAACAGGAGAAATCACATGAGAAAATCTGCTTCCATCTATCAGATATTTTCTGATACCCGGGAAGAGAGGATCTCCCTCATACTTCACATTAAGCAAAAGAGGATTAATAAAACTTTCCATAACAACTATATAGATATCCCTTTTGTTAACCGGTCTACCCTTCCACAGGATTTTTTTAGGTGATATATTTTCCCCTGTCCTGCTAAGATAATTTCTCAATCTTTCCCTCAGCACTTCTCTTCTTTTCGTATAATAAACAAGCATTGTAATCTGCCGTTTCTTCTCACATTCATTTCATCTGACCAGTTAACAATTTTCAACCCTTTTTTCATAAAAGAATAACTCGCATCACAACTCAGAAAGAGCACAAGCAGGACCACACCAGCAACTCTGGCTATCAGAGATATTATCTTTCTCCTCGTAGATATTTCCTTACATCTGAGCCATCTTAAAAGCAACCACACTATTATTCCGGCAACCACGAGATGGTAAATAACTATACCTGAAGCCATAAAAGGATAAACATCCAAGAGTATTGAAAGGTCCCTATA
>JALSQH010000082.1 GCA_026985515.1 bacterium | reverse complement strand
TAATGTTCTCAATGATTATTTCGACTACAGGTCTGGAATAGATTTTCACACCCGGAGAACCCCATTTAATGGAGGAAGTGGAATTCTCACCTCCGGACTGATGAAGCCAGAGGAAGCCTTCTGGTTAGGGATAGTGGCTTTTATTCTTGCTGTACCCGAAGGTCTCTACTTTCTGCACAAAATTGGTCTCAAGTTTCTTCCCATTATTCTTTCAGGGGCAATATTTGTACTCCTCTACACCCCTGTTCTGGCCAGAATCGGTTATGGTGTGGCAGAAATGTCTGCGGGACTTGGGCTGGGCCTCCTCCCCGTTTATGGTGTGTATGTTGTTATGACCGGTGACTTTTCTCTGCACGCCCTTCTCTATTCTGTTCCCTCAGGTCTTCTTGTAGCTTCACTCCTCCTGATTAATGAAATACCCGATGTGGAAAGTGACATTCTTGGGGGGAGAAAAACCATTCCCATTCAGATAGGGAAAAGAAAAGCTTTCTATCTCTATCTATTCCTTACTGGATTGAGCTATGTATGGATAATCGTCATGGTACTTGCGGGAGTCTTTTCACCCTATATGCTTTTGAGCCTGGTTACCCTTCCACTTTACCTGAAAATTTTAAGGAATGGAGGAAATCTTGTAGATTCACCTGAGTTTGTGAAAATTCAGGGACTCAATGTCCCAATCGTGCTTTTAACCCAGTTCTTCATGGCACTGGGCCTTTTTATCAACTATTTTGTGAGGTAAATATGGAGAATTTAGTAGAGAAAATCCTGTCTCTCAAGAAGGAAAAAGACGCAGTAATTGTGGCTCACAACTATCAGAGGGGAGAGGTACAGGATATTGCAGACTATACCGGTGATTCACTGCAACTTGCAAGAATTGTGAGGGAGTTACCAAACAAAATTGTGGTAGTGGCTGGAGTTTACTTTATGGGGGAAACAGCCGCTATTCTCTCACCAGATAAAAAAATTCTAATACCCCGGATTGACGCTTCATGTCCCCTTGCAGAAATGATCACTGTGGAAGACATAAGAAAAATAAGAAGAGAATATCCTGACCACGCCATTGTAACATACGTCAATTCAACTGCAGAGATAAAGGCTGAGAGTGATATCTGCTGTACATCAGCCAATGCAGTAAATGTGGTGAATTCGCTACCGCAGGAGAAGATTTACTTTACTCCTGACAGAAACCTTGCACAATGGGTGAAAAAACACAGTAGTAAAGAGATAAAGTGGTGGGATGGATACTGTCCCGTACACAGGAGGTTAAAAAAAGAGGATGTTATATCCCTTAAAAGGCAATACCCTGATGCAAAATTTGTCGCTCATCCTGAGTGCGAACCGGAAGTACTGGAACTTGCTGATCATGTATGCAGCACTTCAGGTTTGTACCCCTATGCAAGGGAAACTGACGCCAGGGTATTCATAATCGGCACAGAGGAAGGGGTGATTCACAGGTTGAAGAAGGAAAATCCGGACAAAGAATTTATCCCCGCTTCTGAGAAGTTAGTGTGCCCAAATATGAAAAAGATCACTCTCCGGGATATATATCTGTCCCTGAAAGAGGAAAAATTTGAAATAAAAATTCCCGAGGATATCAGGCTCAGAGCCCTCAATGCTGTGGAAAAAATGGCTCAAATTTCCTGATAAGATTTAAAATGTTTCCCCTCAACTATTATCTTCTTGCAAGAGAAAATGGCTGCAATCTGCTTGTGATTACATACTCTCAGAGGGAAGCAGAAGAAATTTTCCGTGAGTTAGTGGAGTTAACCGAAGATTCCACAATTACTCCTCTCCTTTTCCCCGAAAAGGGAATCCCTTTTTTTGATGAATCATTGCCCCATCCTTCCATCTCAATAACCAGGGTAAAAACTCTTCTATCTCTGATTGAGGAAAAGAAAATCAAAATTCTCATAACGCCTGTTTCGGAAATTGTCTGGAAAGTTGTCTCTCCAGAAGAGATACAATCAAACACTCTTCTTCTCAAGAAAAATCTGAGACTGAGAAGAGACTACCTTATAAGACGTCTCATTGAACTTGGATATGAAGTTGCAGAGCGTGTTGAGAATCATGGAGAGGTAGCCTTCAGAGGAGGTATTGTTGATTTCATGCCTCCTGAGAGTAATTTTTTCATCCGGGTAGATTATTTTGGAGAAGAGATTGAAGAGATAAAAAAAATTGATCCGGAAAAATACACCACCATTGAGGTTCTGGACGATTTTGAAGTCACCCCAATAAGAGAATCATTCATACCGGAGAATGCATTTTCACGGCTCAAAGCAAAACTGGTAGATTCCCAGAGTTCAATTAAAAAATCTGAAAAAATCTTAGAAGAGTTCCAGGAAAAAGGTGTTCTCCCCTTTCCACAATTTACACTTCCCCTCATCCATGAAATGAAATCCCTCACAGGTTTAGTTTTAGAAAAAAACTTTTGTCTCCGTTTCCATGGTGACGATTTAACCATCGAAAGGGGTTACCTTGAAAACCTCTACAAACAAATAGCCAGCAAATATATTGAGATTGAAAATTTTCCTGTACCTCTCGAGGAACTACTTGTGGAACCTGAAGAATTACATTCAGACCTTGAAAAAATGAGAAGAGAGGATCTGGAAGCATCACCCATAACTACGATATATGAATCATTTTTACCGCTCACTGAAGATAAGGTTCCCATTTTCAAAAGAGCTCTTGAACAGAAAAAACTTGCTGGATATCGAATAGTATTTTTCTACCTCACATCATGGGAAAGGGAACAACTCTCCAGATGGTTTCCCGAAAGCAGAGAGGCAGATGATCTCGATGAAGTTGAAACTCTTGACCCGGGAATTTATCTTCTAAGGAAAAACATTTCCCATGGAATTGAATGGGAGGAGAAAAAAATCACATTTATTGGAAGAGAGGAATGGCAGGAAATAAAGAAAATTTCCTACCGAATCTCTAAGGGAACAAAGAGGAAAATTGAACTTACTCTGAGAGACATTAGGCCCGGAGATTATGTTGTTCACGAAGATCACGGAATAGGCAGATATATGGGCCTCGTTAGATTTGAAAAAGAAGGTGAATTCATTCAGATCCAGTACGCAGATGGTAAACTCTACGTTCCCATTTTGAAACTGGACAAAGTTTCTCCCTACATCGGGGAAGAAGAACCAGAACTGAGTGAGCTTGGATCATCAAAGTGGAAAAAACTGAAAGAAAGAGCGAGAAAAGATGTTGAGCAACTTGCCATTGATCTCCTCAAACTCTACTCTGAAAGGGAAGCTCATCAGGGTTTTCAATTTTCCCCACCCGGTGAATTTGTGCGTGCAGTGGAGGAAAGTTTCCCTTTTGAAGAAACTCCTGATCAGAAAAAGGCAATTGAAGAAACACTTGAAGATATGCAATCTCCACGCCCCATGGACAGACTTATCTGCGGGGACGCAGGCTTCGGGAAGACAGAAGTTGCAATAAGAGCAGCTGTGAAGGCAGTGGAAGATGGCAAACAGGTGGTAATGCTTGCTCCAACCACGGTCCTCTCTCTTCAGCACTACAGGGTTATAAGTGAGAGAGTATCTGGACTTCCCATCAGAGTTGAACTGCTCAATAGACTTGTTCCACAAAAAAAGCAGAAACAGATAATTGAAGACATTAAAAAAGGAAGAGTAGACATAGTGGTTGGCACTCACAGGTTACTTTCCCGCGACATTAACTTCAGGGATCTTGGACTGATCATAATTGATGAAGAACAGAGATTTGGTGTAAAACAGAAGGAGAAATTGAGAAAATTAAAAGCTACTGTTGATACTCTGACCCTCACTGCTACGCCCATTCCCCGGACACTCCACACCTCACTTTCAGGTTTAAAGGCAATAAGCGTAATAACAACTCCACCAAGGGAGAGACAGGAAGTTGAGACAAAAATAATCAGCTGGGATCAGAATCTGATCAGAAGTATTATCAGAAAAGAGCTGGACAGGAAAGGCCAGGTTTTTATTCTTTTCAACAGAATTGAAGGACTGGAGAAAATTTATGAAGAAGTCAGGGAACTTGTTCCCGACGCCCGGATAACATATGCTCATGGCAGAATGCATCCTGATGAACTCGAAAAAAAGATCCTCGCTTTTTACAACGGTGAATATGACATTTTTATTTCAACCACAATCATTGAATCAGGGCTGGACATACCAAATGCAAATACCATTATCGTTATAAATGCACACCTTTTCGGGCTTGCTGAACTTTATCAGCTGAGAGGGAGAGTAGGTAGATCAAGTGTGAAAGGGTATGCTTACCTCGTCATACCTCCTGGAGCAAGACTCACCAAAAAAGCGTTGAAGAGACTGGAGGTGCTGAAGAGTTTTGCAAAACTTGGGAGCGGTTTCAAAATCGCACTTAAAGATCTTGAAATCAGAGGAGCAGGGGAACTACTGGGGAAAAAACAGCATGGATTCATGAGCAAACTCGGATATGATCTTTATCTCAAACTGCTCCAGAAAACCATAAAAAAGATGAAGGGTGAATTAAGCATTGAAGAAGAAACAGAAATCAAAACATCCATACCTGCCTTTATCCCTGACGATTACATTGATAACATTGAAGACAGACTCGAGTACTACTATAAACTTTCCACGGCAACGGATGAAGATTCGCTCAAAAGAATTATAGATGAGATGGAGGAAATATATGGAGAAATTCCAGAGGAGGTCAATCTCCTGGCTCGGCTCTATCTGCTGAAAAATAGAGCCAGCCTGATGAAAATAAGAGAAATTCATGTAACTGAAAGTGAGATTAAAATTTATCCATCACCGCAATCGGAAATAACTCCGGGGCAACTCATTAACCTGTCCAGAAAGTACAAAAACTTTTCCTTTACAGAAACTCATATAAGTTACGCATTTGAAGATCTGAAAAAGGGTCTCGCTGAAGTGGTGGGAATACTGGGTGAGATGATGGAAAGACCAGGTAGAGAGTAAAAGGTGTCTTTTGTCAATTTTTTGATTTGTCAAATATCACTGGATGATTATAATAAACTTATGGGGGTGTGCAGGTTTCGACGGGAGTAGTGAAGCTAAGACTGCATGCCGGGTTGCTCGCCATCCCGTAAAAAAGGCGAGAGGCCGAATAAGTGCCGCTGATTATGACTATGCTCTGGCTGCCTAATTAGAGCAGCCACCTCTTCCATATCCTCTCCTGCCGGGATATGGAAGGGGTCATTCACGGCAGGACGTGGTTGTTATCCAGCCAGGGGATAACAACCACGTATCTATCCTGGCTACCTGTTGAGGATCCTGCCTGTGGGAGACTCAACAGGGAAAAATAAAAACACAGGCTAAGCATGTAGAGGTCTTAGCGTAGCACTCCCGGACGCGGGTTCGATTCCCGCCACCTCCACCAATAAAAATTACTCCTCAATCACTTCATTCCACAGATTTTTAACAGACAAAGGATTTAAAACTTTCACTCCCTTTATTTTGAAGTTTTGTTCACCATTGTAGAAAAGAATTTCTTTAATTACAGGCTCTGCTGTAACCCGTTTAAATTTTTCAAAACTTTTCAAAAACTCAGGGGTAAATGTTGAAGCTGATTTTATTTCAATCAGAATCAATCCTCTGCTGATTCTTATAACAAGATCAATTTCGTTTCCCCTGGAATCACGGAAAAAATAAATGTCTGGCCTGTTACCTTTATTATAGAATGATTTTATTATTTCCACAATTACCATATTTTCGTAGAGATTGCCACGAAGTGGATGATATTTAACCTGATCAGGGGACTTTATACCCAGAAGAAAAGAACCCAGACCAACATCAGTAAAATATATCTTTGGTGATTTTACCACTCTTTTTCGAATATTAATATAATATGGGGGCAAAATGAAAACCAGATATGAAGACAAAAGAACACTAATCCAGTTTTTTACACTGTTTACAGAAATTCCAAGATCATTTGAAATTGAGGAATAATTTAGAATCTGTCCTGTTCTTCCGGCAAGAAGGATCATAAATTGCTGAAAGCGAAAGAGATCATGAATATTTGCTATGGAACGCACATCTCTTTCAACATAAGTTTCAATATAATTGCGATAAAATTCCCCAACACTCAATTTCTCTTCATAAATAGCAGGATAAAATCCCCTGAAAATCAAATCAAATGGATCAATCTGAACATGATATTTCTTGACCTCAGATATAGAAAATGGAAGTAATCGGATAATATTTACCCTTCCAGCAAGGGATTGATGAGCAATAGCTTCATGCAATCTGGGTTGATGACTTCCCGTCAAAATAAAAGAGCCAGGAACCTTCCTCTCATCAACCATTACTTGAATATATGAAAGTAACTGAGGAAGATGCTGTACTTCATCAATAATCATCCCTCTGCTTCCCCCTTCAGCAAGGAAACCTCTGGGATCGGAAAAAGCAATTGATCTGATATCTGGTGCCTCAAGAGAGTAGTAAACCTTCTCTGGAAAAACCATTTTCACAAGAGTGGTTTTGCCAGATTGCATCGGTCCCGTTACCGTTACAACCGGATATTCGCTCGCAGCCTTTTTCAAGTATGGTGTAATTTCTCTTTCAATCATTTTTTGCAAATTTGCATTTTGTTTTCAAATTTTCACGAAAATTATACACCAGTTCAATTCTCAGTCAAACCGTAATTCTCTAATAGAAATCTGGTTAATCCTGCGTCTGCATTTTTATCCCTATAAATTTCTATCTCACATGCCTTCACCTTTTAGGTGACAGCACGATATAGGGTATGTTTTTAATAATAAATCTTAGTTACCCAAAATCTCTTAATTGAGATTTTAAGTCAAATTGACATTTTCCTCTTCTTATGCAAAATGAATATTGGATGTTCAATTTGCACACTCTTCCCCTAGTACTACTTCTGATCCCACTCATACCATCTACCAATACCTGCCCTTGTTATTGCAAAATCATACTTTACAGGGTCTTCAGGATTCACCTTTTTAAAAAAATCTGTAATTTCCATCTCTGTTTTTAAATTCGCACTTTTCCTTCTGGTAATACCAAACTTTACTGCAAACCTGTACATATGGGTATCGAGGGGAATGAGAAGTTGGGAAGGGAGGATTTTTCCAGACCAGCATCCTGGATCAACTTCATCCTTTCTAACCATCCACCTGAAAAAGAGATTTAATCTTTTAGATGCACTTCCCCTTTTAACTTCAGGCAACAGAGTTGATTTTACCCCTGAGATAAGTTGCTTCACAAATTCTTCCTGGATATCAATAATACTGCTTTCACTTCCTGAAACCTTTTGAATAAAGGCACCAAGAGATCCATACTCAAGTATTAATTTCTTCGTTCTTTCAAGCAGTTCTGCTACTTCCTGACCTGTGGTGAATCTGTGCTTAAAATTTTTAAAGCAATATTTCTTCTCTTTCTCGCTGGTGTTCATTACAAAATTCAGAGGGGAATTCCCCATCCGATCAAGCACACTCTTAACACTTCTTAAAATCTGCTTTACATTGCCATAGGCAAGGGATGAAGCAATTAAGCCTGCGATTTCCATATCCCCACAGCTCTCAAAGTTATAGAGAAATTCAAGGGGATCAGGATGGACATACTCTCTGTGATTGTAAAGGAAATAGATCTCCTCAAGCCAATCCCTGGAGATCCCTGACTCACCGCGCACTCTCACCGATCCTCTCCGCACCGATCATGGAAACAGCCATTACCGTATGCTGAGGATTGACCCCGAGATTTGTTGGAAAAACACTTGCATCAGTAACAAAGAGATTTTCCACTCCGTGTACCTTAAAATTCAGATCAACAACACTTATACGGGGATCAACACCCATTCTGGCACCGCCAAAAAGATGCGACGCATAGAGGAGGAGATTTCTGGGATCAGGTTCTGCTTCATCAATAAGGTTGAGCTGATCCTTCGTTATTTCTTCAGGAATGCCATATATTCCGGGGAATACAACTTTTGCACCCACCTCAAACATCATCTCCGCCATCTTCTTAATTGCAAAAATCAGGATCTCGGTATCCCTTTTAGTTGGCTCATACTTTGGTACAGGCCCAAATATTGTGGACATGACCTGCCCATGGGCCTCAGATTTAACATAACTGTCCCAGACAGCCACATAGTTGTAATTTTCTATTCTCTTCATAAATTCTCTGCCAAACCCGGGAGTTCTGGCTGATAAAAGCTCAATGGGTAGCCCGATTGTCTCCATCTTGAAATGGTGACCTTTGCGGAAATGGGGAGATTCATACCCCTGAGAGGGTCCCAAGGAGATATTTATCTCTCTGTCAAATATTCCACCAATTCCAACTCCCGGGTGAGCCATGAAGAATTTTCCCACAGCCTTTGAATCACCCTGTAATCTGCTTTTCCTGATCAGATGAGGTGTATCAATGGCTCCTGCTGCGAGGATAACTCCTCTCCTTGCATAAATTCTGCCCTTAACAGGCCTGTAATTTTCCTTTCCCCTTTCTTTAAAAACAACCTCAACCCCGGTGGCTTTCCTGTTCTTTGAAATAATTTTTACCACCCGACAGTTTGAGTAGACCCTGGCACCTTTTTCAAGGCTCCATGGGACAAAAGTTACATCTGGACTCAGTTTCGCCTTAAAGGGGCAACCCTGCACACATCTGTTGGAACCATGGCAACCTCTGGTATTTCTCCTTATCACCCTGCTCTCATACCCCATCTTCTCACATGCCTCTTTAAAAAGGAGATTATTTCCCCCAAGGATCTCCTCCTCTATGGGATGAATATTCAGAAGCTTTTCAATTTTCTCAAAAGCATACTCAAGAGTCCTGTTATTTATAACATTTCCGGTGCCAAACTTCTCCGCCCATTCATCCACAACCTCCTCAGGAGTTCTCCAGACAATTGCTGAATTGATAAGTGGACTTCCTCCTACACAACTACCCTGAAGGTATGTCACAATTGCCCTCCCCATCATGCTTGTGGCACCTGCATCCTTTGCGAGATTCAACATTGATGTGTATACATCATCCCTGAAATCCTCAGCAGTCATATAGGGACCCGCTTCCACCCAGATAACTTCGTAACCCATTTCCGTGAGGACCCACCCAGCTATACCTCCACCTGCACCCGTTCCAACCACAACAAAATCAGCTGAATCCTCACGATACTTTGAAATATCTGCAGCGTCTATGTGATTTTTAAATTTACCCATCTTATCCTCCCATATATTTTGAGTAAATGGGGTCATCTATCCCTGGTATCCCGACTTCTCTTCTTGCTTCCTCATCTGCAAAGAATGAAATAGCCGCAACAAGTTTCAGGAGATTTGCAAACTGCCTCACATAGTAGATTCTGCTGTAGAACATCTTTTCCATTGCTTTTTTTCTCTTTTCCCAGTTCAGGAAATTAAAGGGTAAAATTGAAACGAAAAGAAAAATCGGTGCCCAGTAGGTAACCCAGATCACAATGTGGAAAAGCAGTCTCGCCTGCAGAGGATAGCGGGAAATCATATAGTCAAGTCGCTCAACGGTTCCCGCCTCTATGAGGTCTCTCTTTAACCTGTCCCCCACCCCGGGTGGGAAAAATACCTCAACTATTTTTTCAAGTGTTCTTTTCTCCCACCTGTTAAAAGCCATTTTACCCTCCTAATAACCTATCACTGAAAGAATTTTATTTACAGCATACCCGAGAAAAGCATTTAAAAGCAACAGGTCAGATTTCTTTAATCCTTCGGGTAATATATCAGAAAATTTACTGCCATTGAGGTAGAGTAAGCCATTTATGGAAGGATCTGCAAAGAGCATATATGGAGCCCTTGATAAGATTCCATCTTTTGCTATTTTAAAACCACCTGCAAAGTGTTCCGAATCTGTCAGTGAAGAATTTTTTTCACAAATCAAACCTGCCACACCACCAGGATAGCCATGGGAATCAAGATCATCACACTCCCATTCAAGATACAGGTCATTTTCAAAAATGTTACTCACTCCTCTGGTTACAGGGAAAAAGTACCTCATTGAATCGGGCGAGGAGAAAAAGGATTTAAAATCAAAGGCAAGACTTTTTTCAGGTATTACAGTTTCAATGGTCTGAACGAGAAGGGAAGGTTCTATAAAATCAAGGTAATTCGCATAAGAACCCAGAAAAGTTTTGAGGGAAGGGGCAAGAAATTTTATCAGGATACCCAGATATACCGAAATGGTCTGGAGAAAACCATCTTCAAGATATATTTTTCCCCCCATTACCGATGATGTCAATGGTGAGGGAATGGTTACTTTAAAGGTGCCAAATTGAGGTTCTTCTGATGGGGATCTACTGTTAAAAAACTTAAAGAGCAGTTCCCCATCTTTAAACTGCATTGAGGGAGTTTCAAACTCTTCCCCGAGAAATTCATAAAAATCTTTTACTCCCTTATCCAGAAATTCCCCGGATTTTTTCCACAGATCCCCATTCCTCAGTGTCAGAAGATCCCTATTCTCCGTGAGAATATATGCGATAAGTCTTGAAAGTTGAAACCCCCTTGTACCACCATGATTCCTGTAGAATAGATAGGCACCCAGGATATCTGCAGTAAGTGACTGTGAGTAAAAAAGTGTTAAAATGAAAGCAGTTATATTAACCATGGAAGAGAAGAAAAGAGCCTCCTTTCTTCCCAATTCTTCCCTGAATTCCAGAAGGGGAACCGTGGCAAAATAAACGGGTACATCACCTTCAAAAACTGGTTTCTTATACCTTTCGAGCAGATTATTCCAGAGCTCTGCTGATTCCATATATTGAGTCGCCAGTCCACCAGCTGTTTTTTCAACCTCCTTCATCATTCTTTCACCTTCAGCCATGGGTATATAGGATGATCCCTGTGCAACAGTCCTTACAAGCATTATCATCAGGTCATTTATTGAAAGGGTCTTTGAAATTGCAAGACCATAGAGAGCCTCCTCCCCATTATAAACTCTCAGAGCTTTTTCCATCTCCCTCCCGGCTTCAACATACCTTGCCTGAAGGAGCAACCTCTTACCATTTTCAAGGTGAGTGAAATACTCCTCTGGTATCTCATTTTTGCCACCACACCCAATCGAAAGCAATAAAAGAATTACCAATACTTTTCTCATCTGTCTATTCCCACTGCGTAGGGTGGAGGAGTCACATCACCCTTTATCCCCTTCCAGAGAATGAATCCCAGTCCTGGAGCATCATCAATGTCACGGAAAATCTCCCTGCTCATTTCTGCAAGGGGGTGATCCTCCGGAACATACTGAACTGGTACCTTCCTTTCAATGTAGCTATACGAAGATAGATCAGGCTTATCTGTGAATATATCAAAAAAGGGAAGAGCCTTTTCTGTGTTTCTGTTAAAATGGGGTATTCCGAAAAGCAGCTCAATTGTACTGTAAATTGAGGGAATGGAGTAGGGATAATGGGATGTGTAGTGGCGTTTCACATAGGGACCAGCTGCCACACATACACTTCTGTGTGCCTCAACATGATCTCCCGCAAAGGATTGAGGGTCATCCTCAATAATAAAAATCAGAGTATTTTTCCAGAAAGGAGAATGAGAAATGGCATCAACTATCATTCCCGTGGCTTCATCATTATCTGCCACCATTGATTCAGGGGTGGGTTTCCCCGGATAGTAACCATAGGTGTGATCGTTGGGGAGACTTATATAGGTAAATGGCTTCAAAATACCCAGCTTCAACTCCCTGATAAACTCTGCCGCCTTCTCCACATCAGGAATATCAAGGTTGTAGAAGGGAAACTTCATATCCACATGGTCATAGAAAATCGTAAAGAGATCAGTTCCAACACCTGCCACTTCCCCGTAGACTCTGAAGTCAATCCCCAGATTGTAGAGATAATGGAAGAAGGACCTGTTTACCGCTGTTGCCGCAGTTTCAACACCTGCAAAGGGCATCAGATTCTGCCACGACTTGTCAAGATAATCTGTTATATCAGCATGGGTTGTCCACACATGACCTTCAAGGGAAACCTCAGGATTGGAATAGAAGTTATCACAGTTGGTAAATTCTCTGGCAAGCTGGTGAAGATTGGGAGTTACCCTCTCTCCAAAAAGGGTGAGGGAAGGATCACCATTTCCCGTCTCAAGATCTCCAAGATCCTCATCATATGTTTTATTCTCTCTCACAATGAGAACCACATGGTAAATGGGGAATCTCCTGAAGAAGGTTTCAGGATGGGTACAGGGAGAATCAAGTTTTTCTTTCTCCAGGGTGAGATTCTCATCCACTATTTTACTCAACTTCTCAAGTTCATCCTCGTCCGGGATCTGCATGTATGTAACTATTCCTCTGGTGAGGTTCCACTGGCTCATCTCGGGACTTCCACTCCAGTGTTCCCCACCAAATCCCTTGGCACTTGCAAAAACAAGTAAATTATGTTTCTCGTCACACACAATTCCTGTGGGGTACCAGAGTGTGGGAATTTTCCCCACGATCAGGTTACTTTTCGTATCAATCACCGAAATGTAATTCCCCTGGGAGTTGCTGACAAGCAGCCAGTTTCTTTCACTGCATAGCGTAACCTCAGAGGGATAGAGACCCTTCCTGTCTCCCGTGTTGAGTTCAATCTCTCCCATCCTCTTCCATCTTTTCCAGTCAAACTCCACTGCCTTATCCTCTCCACTTACAGCAACATATCCCTTTTCTCCTCCTGAACCCAGAACTATTCCCTCAGGAAACTTGCCCACAACAAGTTTCGTAACTTTCCCTGTAACAAGATCCTGTCTGTAAATGCTCTGCCCGGTCCAGTCTGAAAAGATCAAATATTTTCCATCTGGTGTGAGGACGGCATCATATATGGCACCCTTCCCGTGATATATTCTCTCCACCTGCCATGTATCAAGAGAAACCTTCCATATTTTTCCATCTGTGAAATTAGATGCATACACTACCCTTCCCCTTCTCTCCACCACAATATCTGAAATAAAACCCTCAAGGGAGAGAGAATGGACCAGATTGTACTCACCGCTCTGTATATTCAGATCAACCTCTTCAAGGGTTCCCTTCCACCCCCCTCCGTAGACAATTTTAAGAAATCCACCCTCCACCCAGGCATAAACCCCCCTGAAGGTGTGGGCGGGGATGAAAAAGATTTTCCCACTTCTCAAATCATAAACACTGATTTTCTGAAGATTGTTTCCCCTGTTGTCATTGTCAGTAACAACAACGAAATTACCATCATCAGTGACAAAGGGAACCATTGGATAACCACCGGTGTAAAAGGTGGTCCCTGCAGGATAGATTACGTCACCATTGGGGAGAAGATATCTCCTGATCCCATTGTAAGTAAAAAAACCGGGAGAATCTGGAAGAAACTTCCTGACCTCAACATTATTACAATACTGTGGTTTACTTTCTTTCTCTCCCCTTCCACACGATGCAACAAGCACCAGCAAAATCAACACAGTTGACCAGATTAACTTCTTCATTTTTTTTAAATTATAGCACTCCTGGAGTACAGGAGCCAGCTTATTCAGTATAAAGGGTATAACCAACCAGGATAGAAAACAGATTCCCGGCTTCTGCAGGTCCCTCTATTTTTACAAAAGAATTCTGGGAGGCAAATAGAATGTAAAAACCGTTTGGGCTCAGGTAACCAAAACCCCAGCCCATGGTAAACTCATTTAACAGACCCGGGGAATAATGTTTGGCTTCCTCATCGTCACAGGAATAACTATCTTCACATGCATCATAATCCTCCACCTTAACCATCCCGGGCTTAAGCGACACCCATCCAAAAAGATTTTTATGCTTCACCGTTACCGTCAGTGGCAATTCAACCCATGTATTGGCAGGGATCTTCTGTACATCCTCTTCATCCTTCTCCTCACCACCGAGATTTGCGCCACCCTTTTCCTCTCTTGAAATACCAACTCCAGTGGAAAAATATATGTTCTTTTCATGGAAAACGTTAAATCTGTAATTGAAACTGTCGGCATTGTTCCCCATCTCAAAAAACACTTCATGGGATTTTCCTGGTTTCACAGCAACTCCGCCCATATAGGGGATAAAAAAATAATTCTGAAGCTGGATGGAGGTAACTCCCATTATGCTGGGAGAGAAATCCCTCAAATTGTGATTGAGAATAGCGGTGGGAGCAGAACAGCCTGTTGAAAAAAATAAGACAGCTAAAAAAGAAAAAATTCTCTTACGCATTTTTCCCCTCCTTTCTGCGATTCTCTTTAAAAATTATAACTGAAAAATTCTCCCTGAAAAAGGGAAACCTCTTGACAATTTCCCTCTTTAATGTTATCTTTAAAGTGGATTTGGCAAAATTGATAAAAATGTCAAATCCAGACAAAAACTAAAAGGAGGTTTGGTTATGGCTTACAGCAGTGTAAAGGAAGTTTTTGAAAGCATCCAGAAACAGCTCGATGAAGATCCTTCAAAGGCAAAGGCTGTAAATGGCGTTTACAAATTTGTTGTCACAGGTGAAGGCGGAGGAACATGGATTGTTGATCTCAAAGCTGATCCACCAGTGGTAAAAGAAGGTGAAGGCGATGCACAGTGCACAATTACAGTTTCAGCAGATGATTTTCTGAAAATCGTTAACAAAGAACTCAATGCCCAGATGGCTTTCATGACCGGGAAGCTCAAAATTCAGGGAGACATGGGTCTCGCAATGAAACTTGGACAGATCCTCTAAGTCCACCATAAAGCGGGGGTTCACCCCGCTTTTTTCTACTTTTCAGGGGGAAACAATGAGTGTAGTGGAAGTTGAAAGAGAGGAAAAGGGAATAGTTTATGTTTATCTGAATAGACCTGAAAGAATAAACGCCCTGAACAGGGAAATGTGGGATCAGATAACAGAAACTTTTAACAATCTCTCAAGGGAAGAGAGTATCAGAGTTATTATTCTTGCAGGTAGAGGCGAAAAGGGTTTCTCATCCGGTCTTGATCTTACAGGTATGCCCTGCTTTCAGGAAATTCTTCAGGAAGAATCCCCGGCCAGAAAGAATGTAAAAGCTTATGAAGTAGCGAAACAGATTCAGCAGGCCGGAATGGCGGTGGAGAGAGTTCCTGTTCCGGTGATAGCCCTCATCCACGGCTATTGTCTGGGTGGAGCTGTGGAACTAATTGCTTCAGCGGATCTCAGAATAGCCAGCAGTGATGCTGTTTTCTCCCTGCCAGAAGTTGCTCTTGGGATAGCTCCTGATCTGGGGGGTCCCCACAGATTACAGAGGTTGATAGGGCTTGGATGGACAAAAAGATTGATTTTTACAGGTGAAAAAATAGATGCAAAGACTGCAGAGAGAATTGGCCTGGTGGAAGAGGTCGTTCCTGACCATGAAACCCTTTTCAGAAAAGGGAGAGAAATTGCTGAAATGATAGCTTCAAATGC
>JALSQH010000081.1 GCA_026985515.1 bacterium | reverse complement strand
CTCAGGAGCTTCCATTACTTCCACCTTAACAGTATCTCCATCAGGATCATATGTTTTAATGTGGTAGATCAACTGATCATCAAGTTCAAAGTCATCATCAGTTGAAGAAATCTGTGGATTGGCATTCACCACTTTCGTCTCTGCCACATATTTTTTTCCCTCAGAGGAAATTGCCACAACTTTCACTGTATCTCCCCTTTTGAAATAGCGAGAGGACAGGGTTCTCCCCATTTCTCCTATTATTCTTTCACCATTTACATACCACTGTATCTCACCTGTAAAGTCCTCAGGAAGAACAACTGTGATATCGGTATTTGTTGTGGGTCGCTCTGGCTTTAATTTTGCGTGCACCTGACTGGAAAGCTTAAGGTTTAAGATGCTGTTACTTCCACTTCCTGAACCTTTACCTGTAGTTTTACCAGCTCTGTTAACACTGTTTATAATTTCGGGGGGAAGGGGACTGGTGTTTTTTGATGGTGCAGGGGGTTTACTTCTGTTTTCATTCTTCTTTTTTGAACAGCCAGTCGCATAACCAGTCAACAGAACAATAACCATTATGCCAAGGATTTTTTTCATTAAATCTCCTCCTTGCTTTCTCTGACTGGTATTAGTTCACTATCTTCATACTGTTTAAATGCTCTGAAAGAAATCATAAAACCGTTGCCTTTCTCCAGATGATCAAGAAATCTGTCAAAAGCTACTACAAGGAAATTTCTCTGATACTCCAGCATTCCAATTTCTCCCCGGTCCGGTTTCTCTTTCTTTTTTCTAAAGAAAATTTTCAGGCTGAGAATGGACAATCGATCAATTATCTGACCGGGGGTTTCGGAGTTTATGTAGTATTTATCCAGTTCTTCAAGAGGTACACTGGGGAGATTCAGAAGAGACTCAATTCTTGAATCTATATCTTCAATGGTTCTGTTTCTCTCAAGATTAAGGGAATCAATTTTTTTCTTCAATCCCCGACAATCACCACCATAATCATTCTTTCTTATGAGGCTCTCTGTATTCCAGAGAAGAAAATTTGAGAGATGTAATTTTTCAACCAGAGAATCGAAATCTCCAGATTTGAATTTCTGAAAATGATTTATTTCTGGTGCAGAATTTACCCACTCACCGGTAAGAGCATCAAGAAAATTAATTATCTCTCTTCCTCTTCTTATTTGCACAAAATAATTATACAATCTTTTTTTCATTGAGCAAAGTTCCTCATCAGGTATAATAGTACCTATGTTAAAGGTCCCCGCTTATGTTGTGAAGTTCTGTTCATACCTATCTAAAGGAGGAAGGTGTCTTTTAGTAGGTGGTGCTGTGAGAGACCATATACTCAATATCCCTGTCCATGACTACGATTTTATTTTTATGGGTAATGCAGAATGGCTAAAAAAAAGATTTTCCAGTTACACTCCTTCAGATAACTTTGTCGAGACTCTCGTTGTTCTGTGGAGAGGTCACGAGTTTGAAATAAATGTGGTGAAAAACTCCCTTGAAGATAACCTTTCTCGCAGAGATTTTACAATTGATGCAATTGCATATGATCCTTTTGAAGGAAAATTCATTGATCCGTTAAATGGACGCAGAGATATTGAATTAAAAATTATAAGAGCCTCTGTCGATGCAGAAAAAAGATTGAGAGAGGACCCGGTAAGGATTATCAGGGGAATCAGGCTCTGCACCAGGCTTTCATTTTCAATAGAACCTGAAACCTACCGGATGATGAAATGGCTCTCTTACCTGCTTGGAAATGTTAATCCATACAGGTTCAAAAAGGAAATTGAGGAATTGCTTAAATTGAAAACTCCTTCCTCTGCTTTTTTAGATCTCCTTAATATCAGGGCACTTCATTACTTTTTACCTGAACTTGCAGCATGTGAGGGGATAAAACAGAACCAGTTCCACAGATATGATCTTTTCACCCACATAATGAAAGTGGTTGACGCTGTTCCACAGAGAAAAACTGATGTAAGATTTGCAGCACTGCTACACGATATTGGAAAGCCAGCCACAAGATTCTGGAAAATCAGCAGAAAGGATTATGTATTTTACGAACACGAAAAATTAAGTGCCGAGATGGCAGAGAATTTATTGAGAAGAATCGGCATTTCCAGAGAAAGAAGAAAAAAGATCATCACCCTAATAAGAAACCACATGTTTTCCTATCACACTCGCTGGAGTGACAAGGCCGTGAGAAAATTTATATCAAGGGTGGGAAAGGAGAACATAGACGATCTCTTTATTCTCAGGAAAGCGGACAGAATAGGAACGGGTAAGAAAAAAAGTATGGATGATTTGAAAGAACTTTATATGCGAATAAAACGAGAAATAGAATCAGGGACACCTCTATCTGTAAATGACCTGGACATCAGTGGTTACGACCTTATGGATCTCGGACTGAAAGGAGTTGAAATTGGCAGAGCAAAGAGATTTCTTCTTGAGAGGGTACTGGAATCACCTGAAATAAATAGAAAAGATGAACTGTTAAAAATCGTAAAGGAAAACATTCACCTCTTCAAAAGCAAGGAATAATAAGGTATTTTTTGACTTTTCCCGAATTAGGAATAAAATATATTGAAATGGTAAGGCAGGTAAAGGTTCAATTTTTACAGCACAGTCATGTTGAATACAGTATCTCCATAG
>JALSQH010000080.1 GCA_026985515.1 bacterium | reverse complement strand
TCCACAGCAATTTTTCCAATTTCCCTCTCCAGCTCATCCATTTTAAACCTGATCATAGATTCTATTTCGCCAAGTGTTCTCCCGGAAAATGTTTCGGTGAGGTAATTGCTGATTCGCATCAGCATTGATGAATCGGCACCATACCTGTTCTCAAGGATCACCGATTTCACTATTCCTCCCATAAAGACAAACACCCCGAGAATAAACTTTTGACCCTCTGTAACAAGGGTGATACTCTTGACCTGCAGATCTTCAATGAGATCAGTTACAGCAACCGCTATATAATTTGTGACCTCAGAAAGAAAGTGAGTTGTAAAGTCAAGAAAAGCTGGATTTTCAGGTGTGAGGAACCTGATATCATCACTGTACCTGTCAACAAGATCATCAAGAGGCTGAAGTCTCTTATGTAAGAGATCATCAACATATAATCTGATACCCTTGAGGGTTGGAAACCTGCCCGCAGAAGTATGGGGCTGGTAAAGGTAACCCTCATCCTCCAGATCCATCATTATGTTTCTCACAGTTGCTGCACTGAGACCCGGCGTATATTTTCTCGCAATTAATCGAGAAGAAACAGGCCTCCCTCTTTTCAGATATTCACTTACAATGGAAAGAAGGATGAATTTTTTTCTCAACTCAAAATTCACCTTTCCTTTTTTTCTGGGCATAGTAAAACCGTCTTTTTTATATAATTTAACAGCAATGAAATGGAAAGTCAACCTGTCAGCAAGGCCAAAAGAGGCTTATTTTCGCAGCTCTTTTATAAAAAGCCTTTTTACTGTATAATGTTTTATGATGCTTGAAATAATCAACCTCAGAAAAAAATATGGTAAATTTGAAGCACTTAAAGGGATATCTCTGAGTGTAAAAAAGGGTGAAATTTACGGATTTCTGGGTCCTAATGGAGCAGGTAAAACCACTACAATCAAAATTATAACGGGACTTCTCCTGCCTACTTCCGGGGATGTTCTTGTTGGAGGGTTCAGCATTTTGAAAGAACCTCTTAAAGCCAAGGCTTTGATGGGAATAATTCCAGACAGACCCTTTATCTATGAGAAACTGACGGGTAGAGAATTTCTGACCTTTGTCGGGTCACTCTACGGATACACGGAAAAGGAGATCACCAGGGAAATTGATAGATATCTTGAAATTTTTGAATTAAAAGAATGGCAAAATGAACTGATAGAGAGCTACTCACATGGAATGAAACAGCGTCTGGTGATGGTTGCTGCCTTTATTCATCACCCACAGATAATAATAGTTGATGAACCAATGGTAGGACTTGACCCAAAAGGAGCCAGACTGATAAAGAAAACCTTCTGGAAACTGGCAAGAGAAAGAGGAATTACAATTTTCATGTCAACTCACTCTCTTGAGGTTGCAGAAGAGATGTGTGACAGAATTGGAATAATAGATCACGGAGAATTGATAGCAGAAGGAACAGTTGACCACCTGAGAAAACTTGCGGGCAGCAGTGTATCTGAGAGACTGGAAGATATCTTTCTGAGGTTAACAGGGGAAGCAGCTTTTATAGAAGAATGGACAGAAAAAATATAGGCACATTCAATTTACTTTTACCCTACTTTTTAAATCTGCTCCCTGCGAGGGGAGAGAAAAATTTTACTTTGAAAATTACTGGAGGGGTACTTCTTGGTCTTCTTATCTTCTCAGTCACATTTTTGATTTCATACAGAATGCTTGCTTACTTTGATTCTTTTCAGCTGATTGGTCCATTCCTGATAAATAAAATTCTATCACTTATTCTCCTTACATTTTTCACCCTTCTTATCTTCAGCAACCTAATAACTTCTCTGGGAACATTCTTTATCGCTTCTGATCTCCAGCTCCTTGCAGTTACACCAGTGGATCAGGAAAAATTGTTCAGAAGCAGGTTTATTTCCTCAACAGTGCTGAGCTCATGGATGGTACTTGTATTTGGAATGCCGGTGTTTATTGCTTATGGTGTTTACTTTCAAGCAGGTGTTTTCTACTACATTCTTCTTCCTTTCCTTTTAATCCCTTTCCTGATAATCCCATCAGTCATAGGAAAATTGATAACTGAAATCCTTATTAATGTCTTTCCTGTAAGAACACTGAGGGATCTTTTCGTTCTCATAACAGTAATATTTGCCGGAGGAATGGTTCTTTTATTCAGAATGATAAGGCCGGAACGACTTGTCAACCCCGAATTTATGGGTTCTATAGGAAACTATATATCCGCCCTCTCTCAGACACAGGTACCCTACCTTCCTTCCACCATTCTGAACAACATACTTATTGCGATCCTGAAGGTAAAAGTTTATCCGGTAAAGGATATTGTTTTTTTCTTCTACTCCGGATACATATTTTACCTCATCTCCAAGTACTCCTTTTTCCTCTTTTTCAGGCCGGGCCTTTCCAGATCCATTGAGGGCAGAGGGGCAAGAATAAAAAAACAGAGTGGAAGGATCATAGAAAAGGTTTTATACCCGCTACATCCATTTACAAGAGAGATGATCATAAAAGATCTACGGCTCTTTTTCAGGGACGCTTCCCAGTGGTCACAACTCCTTCTGCTCCTCTTTCTGATCGTTATTTACCTTTACAACTTTTCCGTTCTACCCCTCGATAAAACGCCTATTAACTCCTTCTACCTCAAAAACATCATTGGATTTGCAAATCTTATTCTCTCGGGATTTGTCATTGCTGCACTTGGAGCAAGATTCGTCTTTCCATCAATCAGCGTGGAAAGCAGATCTCTGTGGCTAATAAAAGGGGGACCGGTAGATTCAAAAAGATTCCTTCTTTCAAAAATGCTTTTCAATCTTATACCACTTTCCATCGTTGGCTTCACAATAACTTACTTCTCCTGTGTTTTTCTGAATACCTCCACACTGATAAAAATTGTTTCCACAGTTTCAATACTCTTATTGACAGGAACAATAACAACTTTTGGATTGTACATGGGCACAATTTTTCCAGTTTTTAAATTTGAAAATATTGCACAGATAGTTACAAGTTACGGGGGAATTATTTACATGCTTGTTTCATCTATTTTTGTTCTGATTTATACTGGTATCATCGCTTTTCCCACTTACAGGTTATTCACCATCATTTACACCCATGCCATTCCCTCTTTCACTGATATAATAATGATAACAGTCTTTTATCTCCTCGCCTTGACTATTGTGCTGATCAGTTATATCCTACCATTTAACAGAGCCGTTGAAAAATTCGAAGAAATGGAACTATAGGAGGTTGTGCGATGCCGGAGGTAAAGAAGAGTCTTACCATCAAAGAGCTGCTCGCAAAACTCAGTGGCAGAAAGGTGGAATTAACTACACTTGATGGAAGATTCAAAAAAGAAACGGGGTTCATAAAAGACGTCTTTGAGGACTTTTTCACCTTTGTCACAATAGATGAAAAATTTGCAGACAGAGAAGTAACCCGTCACTGGATACCCTTTTCAAACATAGGAACCATCAGCGAATACAATAAAAAAGGATCGGGAGAAAAGATTGAGATTGAAAGATAAGATGATTCCATTTGCTCCCTTTTTGTTATTTCTCTTTCTTTTCGTTTCATGTGTGGTAGAATATCCAGAAGAAAAAGAAAGTAATTACAACATGATACTTACCAGCCCATCCACAGGGCTTCTTCCTTTTCCATGGGACCTCTATACCATACATGATATCTATTCCCCGACAGGAATAAGAGTTAAAATACCTTCCAGTCGCATGAGGGATCCGGTTTTAAATATGTATGGAAATCCTGTGACATGGCTTGATAAACTTTCGGGTTTCGGGCTCAACGCTCCTGTTATCCTCAAATTCTCAGAGGGAATTGATCCAGAAATAATAGCCAAACTTTACACCACAAAATGTACGACTTCAGATTCACCTGTTTTTCTCCTGACAATTTCCGGAAAAAATCAGGGTGAAATGATTCCCATTGAACCTGAGTTTGACTATGATAAAAACTATCTTTTTCTTTATCCTTATAAACCTCTGGAACCATCAACACAGTACTCCCTCGTAATAACCGATAAGCTTATATCTATCAATGGAAATAAACCTGAACCTGATTCCTACTATTTTCACGTTTTCTCAGGAGAAACAGATTTTGCCGGGAAAAGAATAAGCAGGGAAAGAAAAACTACCCTCATTTTATTAAAAGAGCTTTTTCCTGACATAAAACCTGTTTTTATCCTTTCTTTCACCACAATGGATATTTTTAACATTCCACTGAAAGGAAAAGAAACTATAGAAATGAAAACTCCTGAACTTTATTATCCAGAAAACTTCACCTCAATGATAGTTGATAAGAAAGAAAACTTCAGTGAAGATACAGGGCTTGTGATAAAAGGGGTCATTCCCCTTTTCAATTTTCAAAACAAAGATGGTGAAATAGACTTTGATTTTAAAAGAAATGAGTTTACCTCAATCCATATTGAAGAAGTTCCTTTTCTCCTTCTTTATTCCAGAAAAGGTACAGAACCTTTTCCCGTGATGATATACCAGCACGGGCTGAACAACAGAAAAGAATCTGTGTATTCAATTGCAGATGCCTTTAATGGTAGAGGAATTGCAATAATAGCTATAGACGCAGTTTATCACGGGGAAAGAACCCCATATCCGGGAGATGAACTTGACCTGATAAAAAACTTCATTGGATTGTGGCCTGTAAGAGGAATTTTGAAGATAAAACCATATTTACTGAGGGATAACTTTCTTCAAACTGCTTTTAACCACTTTCAAATAATAGAGTTTCTGAAAGAAATTCAGAGCATAGATATTTACAATCCCAAAACAGGCAAAATGGAAAAAGATTCAATTCCGGACATTAAAGTTCAAACAATCGGTTACCAGGGACAATCTATGGGTGCATTCATAGGTACCCTGACGTCCGCTCTTTCCCCCGAAATAGGTGCCGCGATTCTCAATGTGGGTGGTGGTAGAATAATGGAAGTGGTGAGGCAAAATATGTTTTACAGGGTGGGAGGAAAAAATCTGCTCACCTATTTTGATATGGATCATCCATCAGAGGGGGAGAGATTTCTGGCGCTCTTCCAGACCCTGCTTGACTACATTGACCCTGCAAGTTATGGTTACTACCTTCTTCATACAGATGAGGGAGTAAGGAAAAAACCCCTTAACCTTCTTATGGAAAATGTCTGGAAAGATATGATCGTTCCAAACAGCGCAACAGCTTACCTTGCAAGGGCAATTGAAATTCCCCTTCTTCAACCGGTCTTTTTTGATATTCCCGGGATTCAGGTGCTCCCCCTTTTCGAAGTCAGTGGTAACATTCAGGGTAAATATACTGCTGCTTTATCAGAATACTACATGATTTACACAGACACCAGCCCCCATCCCGCCACCCATGGGGCACTGCTTGCCTCTCCAGAGGCAAAGGAAGAAGGCAGCGACTTTCTTCAGAGTTACTTCCATGGATTATCTTCCGGTAAACCACCAGTTATCAGGTCACCTTATTCACAGCAGATCAGGGTACACCAACACTGACGTTTAAAGTTTTCCCCGTTTCATCTTCCCAGAAAAGCATAGGAGTTGCAGGTGGCAAAATCCAGGAACCAAAGTAGGTGATATAACCGTTGGAAACAGTAAATGGGTTTAAATGTTGCCCTCTGAAATCAAAAACATATCGCTCGGTGGCTCCCCCAAAATTTTCCAGTATTCCATACAGGCCATCACTGAAGGGCAGCACATCCATAATCCAGGCTTCGTATGAAAGGTACTTTTTATCAACTAATTTCACTGTACCATCCTGGGTGAATGTGAGTGCGTATAGAAGGTGAAAACCTTCACCATATCCACCTGCCGGGTAGAAAGTGACCACAACAAAAACTCTTCTCCCGGCAACTTTCACAAAATCAACATATCCGTCACCTGATGCATCTGTTACAATGTCACTGAACAGAGGAATGGTATCTGTAACAGGATAGATGTAGAAAACTGTTCTATCTGTTTGCACAGAAACACCTGTTTCATAAAAATTTCCCTCTGCTACAAAAAAGCTGGGATAAGACATCCCCTTAAAATCAAAAGTCAAATCAGGTTCTTCAACAATAGTGCCATTTTCAAGTGTAAATCTCTTAAAAACAGCAAGTCCCCCCGCGGAGTAATTTTCAATTTCAAAAAGAACACTTCCATTCAAAATATGGGCATTGTAGACATACCCGTCCGGGCACCATATCTTCGTCTGTTTAAATGTATACCCACCATCACCGCTGAGAAAGGCAATTAATCCTCCACCTCCACCACAATTTCCAAGCGAGTCTGACTGGATAGCCAGAACTACAAGATTACCCGAACTTACAAAAACAGGGGTAAAATACTGGATTCCGTGTATTCTTGCGAAAACATGGTTAAAAACCTTTCCTGTATAAAGATTGGTAATTCTTACACCTACCTCAAAAGTGGTACCAGGAGAGTAGGAAAGCATGTAAACCGCACCGAAAAGATCCCCGCTCTGATATGGATAAAATCCGGCAAGCTTTACACCAGGAGGAAGAGGTATCCTTTCTTTCAAAACGAATTTACTTATTTTTGTTAAATTTTCCCCCCTCAGATACGGAGGAAAGAGAAGGCTGCTTGAAACTGCCGCAGCATTATCAGGAAAGAAATCAATCCCTGTCTCTTCACCATCTCCGGTCATAAAAACAGAATCAACATAAAATATCGAATCTCCATATGGCGAAATTTCTTTAAAGTAACTGACTGGAATTTCAAGCATCAGATGTTTTCCAAAGATTTTCACGGGAAAGAAACTGGAAACTTTATCCTTAACATTGTAAAGGAGAGCTCCGCCCCGGGAAAACCCCTCTAAGTAAACAATGTAATCAACTCCAATTTTTCCCTTCGATTCCCTGCGTAAAGAATCCACCACAGAAGGTATACCTGTGGCAGGATTACCATCTGCGTCAATCTCTATCAATCCAAACAGCCCCTTCTCTTCAACACCTCTGGATAACTCAACCTTCTTATTAAATGTAAAAATAAATCTGATGCTCTTTTTTTCACCTCCACCCCACATCATTGAAACATTTTTGAGGTCAAATCCTTTAAATCCTTCCGGATAAATATCCCCTACAGCATCGGTAAAAACTCTGGCAAAACTCAACTGTAAATCAATCGATACTTCCTTTCCCTCAGGCAGGTAGGGAACGAGCTTATATCCCATAAAAATCACTTTCTTATCTTTATCCATTAATGCAACAGTAAACAATCTGTTATTGCCCGATGGTACCACAACATCAACCACACTTCCAAAAGGCACATCCTTTGAAATCGGGGGAGTTATACCAGGGCCCTCAACAGTTATCCTGGCATACTTTATATGGGAGAAAAGTTCCGTTGCCATACTGGAACTTTCGCTCTGGAGGAAAAAGGCATTCTGATACTTTTCAGGAAGTCTGACCTTCACAGTTAGAGAAGAAAGATTTGATCTTCCACCACCACACCCAGCGATCAGCAATGCAATGAGAACCAGCAGAGATATTTTTTTTATCCAGCCCATAAATACCCTCCCTTTTTACTTGGGGAAAACTATTCTTATGTGAACAAGAGCGTTCTTACCCAGTGAAATAGGTGTTTCCACGCCCGGGTTTACTTTCTTCATTTTTCTTCTTATACCTGGTTTCATTCTTCTGAACTGTCTGGTGAAAAGCTTAAAATCTTTATCCCCGATCTTTAGAGCTTCATCACCTACTTTTTTGTAATACTTTTTCTTTTCCTCACCTCTCCCGGTGAAAAATGACAATTTCAATTTCCTTAACTGAGTAAGGCTGAGAGGCTTTGGTCTCATTGGTGCCGAACCGGGTCTGACCATCGTCAAAAATCCCTTCTGCAATAAAACTCTTCCCAGACCATTCCTGTCAGAAACCTCAACCACACCATCAAGTACGCCAACCTCAGTGACTTTACCATCAGTTTCAACAAAAAATTCAGTTCCCCTCACCCCTGCAACAGCAGTTGGAGTGTTTATCTGCACCCTGTTTTCGGCACCCATCCTCAGAAACTTGCTTATTACTGCTTTAACTTTCCCTTTAATAAGAGTGAAAATTGATCTACGAGATGTTGAATTCAAAATAAAATCATTCACAATGAAATGTGAATCTTCCCCAATTGTCAAAACTGAATCATCCTGAAGAAAAATTTTAACATAAGAGTCAGGAGAAGTTATTATTTCATCACCAACATAAACTTTTTCTCTTCTCACAGCCTGTTCTTTAACACCCTCTCTTACCAGCCATGCGGTACCTCTGACGGCAATAATCTCTCCAGCAATGTCACCTGCAAGTAGAGGTCTTACATTTATCATAAATGCAAAAATCAAAACTAACTCTATCACTCTTTTCATGGTCCCCTCCTCACTAAAATGAAAGATTCCATTTAAGACCTGTAAGGATCTTCTTGAATGAAAAAACATCAATGTTGGATTTATCTCTTACATACTCATAGTAAGCCTCAATAGAACTCCATCTGACAAAATTCCACCGTAAGTATGTATCAAATTGAGTAATAGAATCTCGTCTTTTATACTCCTCTCCTCCCATTATAGCTGAGTAGGAATTTTTATCGAGAAAGTTCTGTCCTTCCAGATCCAGGAGAAACCCGGCCTCAAAACTACCGGCTTTAATTTCAAATGAAGGGGTTAGTGAAACTCCCATTCTCTTCCAGTCATTTTCCGGAGATGAGCTGAAAGAAGCAAAATGAAAGAGAGAAACCCCAACTCCGATTGAAAAATACTTTGATGGATTATATTCAAACTCACCTATTACTTCGCTTCTGAGACCATTCATATCTCTTCTCGTATCTTTTTCATTCCCATAACCATACGCTTCTGTGGTCAATTTCAAGCCTCCATCCACAAAAAACTTCCCATATTTTTTTGCAATCAGTATGCCAGCGGAATTGTAATTCCCATACTTGCTCTTAACTCTTGTGAGATAATAATATGAAAAACTCAAAGGAAAGATAAGATCCATTTTACTCAACTTCCATTCAATGTAATTATCCCAGGTAAAGGAGAATATGTTAAATTCCTGCGCCGACGAATTAAAATAAAGCTTCTGTGCAAATGTCATGTAAGTCTTATAAAAAAGAGAACCATTTCTGTTCAATCGTATTTGTAAAGAGGGTAAAAGCCAGAGATAGAAATCTCCACTTGCAGGATGATTAACCTCCTCAATGGGGAATCCATACGCCTCTGCAACATCTCTCCCTGGAAGAATAAAGACATTGCTGTCATACTCAGTTCCAAGTCCAGAATCAAACCCAAATATGGTGCCGGGATGAAGTGTCCTTTCAATTTCTGAGATATACTTTCTGGCCTTTATTTTGATTCTTTCATTACCTGTTTGAATTGCTTTCTCAAAATACTCCTTTGCTTTTTTAAAATCCTTATCTCTGAGAGCTATCAATCCCATAAAAATATATGAGGGTCCTGCAAGGTGCCGGTCGGTTGCAGAGTAACTGAATGCAGCAATAGCTTCATCATATTTCCCGAGCCTGTAATAAGCTATTCCAAGATAGTAATAACCAAGCCTGTCCTTTTCCTGTGAAACATAGTTTTTCAGGTACTTGATGGCCTTTTTATACCTGTGCTTTTTCAAATAGTAATGTCCAGCTTCCAGACTTGCCTCAGGCAACTGAGAACTTTTCAAAAAATGTAAGCCTTTTTCGGGCTTGCCCAGTTCAATGTAAACCTTTCCCAGGTAGTAAAGAGCCTCATCATCCTGAGGATCAGCTTTCACAGCTTTTTTAAAGAAATGAAGCGCTTTCCTTAAGTCTCCATCATCATAAGCTATTAAGCCCTTTGTTACAAGAATCTGGGAATCAGAATTAGCATATAACCGGGTGAAAGAAAAAGAAAAAAATATCATTCCAATCAAAAGGGAAACATAAAACCTCTTGTCCATAATTTTTTCCTCCCCGTTTCTTAACTTATATGATATTCTTTTTCCTCAATCCAGTCAAATCACATTAAAGTCTTTTACACAGCGTGTCAAATTTTTCTTGACATTTTTGACGCAATGTGTTATATTATTTTCAGAACGATAAAAAAAGGAGGTTAACAATGAAAAAAGAAATAGTCAGGGATATTGAAAAAAACTTGAAAGAAGCTCTTGTGCTTGTAGCTGGAATCTATGCAGTAATTGAAGAGGAAGCAAAAAAGATTTCAGCAGTTATCACCTCAAGGGAAGAATTGATCAAAAAGGGAGAACAGAAAAGCGGAGAACTCGAAGAAAAGATCAAAGAATTGGGTGAAAAAGTTAAAGAACAACTGGAACTTATTGAAAAACTTCAGGAAAATATTCAGAGCAAATTAAAAGAATTGAGTGAAAAAGTTTCGTTAAAAAACCCTATCATCACAGAGGAAAAAGCCCAGAAAGAAGTGAAGGAAATGGCATAAAAATGCACTTTTTAATTTAACAATAAATCTATAAGGAGGTGCGTCATGGCAACATTAATCAGAGAAGACCTTTTAAACAAAATCAACTCCGTTGTAAAAGAAAATCTTGACAACGCAAAAGAAAAACTCAACAACATTCAGAATGAGTTTCAGAATGTAATCCAGAAACTAACATCTTACAGAGAAACTTCCCAGAAGGAGATTACCACCAGGATCAATGAACTTGTTGAGAAATTAAAGGCCAGCCAGGAAGAATTTGAAAACAGGCTTGTTGAAAGCATTAAAAAAACCATTGAGAAAGTTGAGCTTCCAACCAGAGAACAGATTGAAGATATCTCCAAGAGATTAAAAAATGTGGAGAAGAAGGTTGAGGATCTCTCAAAGAAAGTTAACAAACTTGTAAAGCAGAGCAATGCGTCAAAGGAGTAAATTGGGAAAAAGGAGGGGGCAACCCCTCTTTCTTTTTCCAACAAGAGAGGTTGAAAATGAAAGGCTGGATGAGGGGGATCGGAAAAATAGCAGTTGTTCCTCTGATAATTGGGCTGACACTTCTCTTTTCTTCCTTCATTGCACCAGGGTCTGAGATGGAGTATCCTTATTATTCATCCCCCGAAATCCTTCTATGGAGAGCGCCTGAGGAAGTCAGAAAAAAAGAAATCCTGAAAGAACAAAAATTTTTGAAATATTCCACAGCTATTGTTAAGAAATTCAACCCTGAATTATCCTGGAGAAAAGCATTGAAAATTTGCAAGACGATATACAGATACTCTGTGACATATGGATATGATCCTTACTTTATACTCAGCATTGTTAAAGTTGAGAGCAGTTTTGATCCACACGCTATTTCTCCTGCAGGCGCTGTTGGACTGATGCAAATAATGCCTGACGTAGGAAAATATCTCGCTGATCTCAAGGGTGAATCAATTAGAATTCCCGATGACCTTTTTGACATAGAAACAAACATCCGCCTCGGTGTTTATTATTTCAAATATCTCCATATGAAATACAGAAATATCAAACTCGCCCTGCTGGCCTATAACATGGGTCCAGGGACTTTGAATTTTTTTATAAAAAACAATCATATGCCTACAAATGATTACCATCAGCTCGTTCTTGAATTCTATTCACGGGTGAAAAAGAAATATCTTTCGAGAAAATTTTGAAGGTAACAACACCTCCACTCTCTTTCCCTCCTCTTTTCCGCCGGGGACCCCGGGATGGGGTCCCTATTTAACTACTCTGAAAACCATATTGCAGGGATTACATGAAGTAAAACCCAGGTACCACCTGTCCAGAGTTGTGGTGGACCCGGTGGCAGGCTGGAGAAAATTTATTCTGAATCCTCTCTCATCATCAGTCTTAACAATTGTAACTGAGTATGTAAATGGAGAAGAATAGACAGAGACGGACCCGGGAAGAGGATATAGCATTCCTCCACTCTCCACCCATACTCCCTCAATTTTACCCCGGTAAATCTCTCCCATCCTCCAGTCTATTCCTCCCCTCCTGTCTCTTGCAACCACAAACACCTGATTGTAACCAGTTAGTCCGCTTACATCCCACTCTTCACTGCTCTTTGTACAACCAGTTAGACTTCCATTAACAACAAACCATGAATAATACACAGTGTCTCCATCAGGATCATAGGGGACAACATTCAGGGTTACCTTTTTTATTTCATCAGACACCAACGGAGAAGGATTGATTACAAGGTCCTTTATAGAAGGATTACTGTTTGTAACTTCTGTGACTCTTTTAACACTTTTTAAAAACAATGTGGTATTATTTTCCTTTAATTTAACAGCAACCCAGTATTCACCCGGTGTAACAGGGGGAGTATAAAAAACAAAATTTCCCACCGGTGGTAAAATTGTCCCGGCTGGTCTAACTTTTTCCTTTCCCATTGAGTAGAGAGAAACATTTTTCAAAGAGAAGGCAACCCAGTATATATTCTGAGGGAGTACCGGACCTTCTGAAGAAAAAGCAAGAGCCTCAAGGAATGTACCACCTGTTACAACTTCTGGTTTGTATGCCTTTACCGCCAGAATCCTTGGCTTATCTATTTTCCAGTACTCATGAGGTGGAGAAAAACATGAAGGTAAAACAAAGAGAAAAATCAATACATAAAAGAGTGAATTTCTCCTCATCAAAACTCTCCCCTTATCCCGAAATTCATCATAAAAGGTACAAGTGCAACGGGTATCCTTCTTGCATAGTCGTAATCATAAACATACACAGTTGGATTGAGATGGAAGTAGAGATTTGCAATATCTGTAAAAATTGATAACTTCCAACGGTTGAATAAAAATTTTCTCTCCACCCTCAGATCAAGTCTGTGATATGGTGGGTTTCTCTTTTTTTCACTACCAGTTACTGGAATGTAGATCCCGGTATCTTCAATATTTATCGAACCTTTTACAACTGTGTAGGGATTACCATAAGCATACTTCCAGCTCGCACCTATCTCCCACTTCTCATCAGGAACATAATCCACAACCAGATTTATTATATCTGGTCTGTCATAGCCATAGTTCGTCCAGTCAGAATCAGGTAGATACTTTCTTCTGCTCCTGGAATATGAATAGGTAAACCATCCCCACCAGTGGGAAGTGGAAGTGAAATGCTTCCTCAGCATGAAGTCAAAACCCCAGCTGTAGCCTATTCCACTATTTTCGAAGCCTCTCGGGAAAGTTATGTAACTGACCACCAGATCAGAAAATCTTTTGTAATAAGCCTGAATGTCAATGTCAAAAAGATCAGAAAAAGCGGCTTCCATCCCGGCAATGTAGTGAACCGCCCTGCTGGATGTAAGATGTGGATTTCCATAAACTGGGTCAATCTGAGTGTAAGAGGGAAACTGATGGAAAATCCCGACTGCGCCTTTCAAAGTGTAAACATTGTTTATTTCATACCTGAATCTTATTCTTGGATCAAAAGTCTTAATCCTTGTTTCTCCCTGAGAGAGAAAATCACTTCTAATGCCTGGATAAAGGTGCAATTTACCACTAATTATCTCAAGTTCACCATAAAGATCAGCGGTGGTTCCATGATACTTTCTGTGATCCCTGATTGGTTCAACATCTGTGAAGGTATAGGTCCTCTCTCCACTTTTTGGCAGCGGGGGAAAAAGGGAATCAACTGAAACAACATGATAGGAAAGATCCCCACCGGTAAGCAAATTCAGTTGAGGAGTGAAGGAAACATGAAATTCTTCCCTGGCACCCACAACAGGTGAAGCTTTTGTAAAAATATAATCTGTGGTTCCAACTTCCCAGTCTCTCTCATAACTGCCATAAAGGAGAGAAAATCTGTTTTCAAATTTACCTGACCTGTAGTGATAACTGATATCAATATCTGAAAATGAAACACCAAAGTAAAATTTTCCTGTCAGGTATGGATCCTCACAATTCTCCTGCTGTGTGTACAATCCCATCTCATCCTTCCCACCAAGCATTAGGAGAGAAAGGGAATGATTTTTCCCAAACGGCTTAATTATTTTCAATTGATAATCGTAAAAATAGGGGAAAAGAGTAAAATCAGTTTTTGTCTCACCGGCAATTGCCTCAGCAACTGGTTTCATCATAAGATCAAAATAACTTCTTCTACCTCCTGCAAAAGCAGAAATTGATTTTCCTCCTAAAGAAAAATTTGCATCAGCCATAACGCTTCCCATTCCAGCTGAACCGTGTAATCCGCTTCTGAAATCATTTCTGGTTATTATCTGAATAACTCCACCCATTGCGTTTCCATATTTAACACTGAAGCCACCTGCGTCAAATATGATCTTCTCAATCAACTGATCATTCAAAACAGAGGTCAAACTTCCAAAATGATAAATGTATGGCAGAGTTACATCGTCAACTCTTATGAGATTATCATACGGACCTGACCCCCTGACAATAATCTTTCCTGAAAGCTCATTTGCCATACCCACACCCGGAAGTCTCTGAATAACCCTCAAAGCATCACCACCCGTTCCGGCAACTTTTCTTACAATCTGAACAGGAAGAGCAACCTCGCTCACCTCTTTAACTTCTTTTCTTGCAATAACCTCTATTGAATAAAGAGAAGATACCTCTGGCGTGAGATAAATTTTAACCAGAGTCGCCTTTCCCCGGGAAACATGAACCGATATCTCCGCAGGATAATATCCGGTTGCTACAAATTTGAGTTTATGAAAGCCTTCAGCGAGTTCCCTCAAATGAAAATATCCTTTTCTGTCACTGTATGCACTTCTTTTACTCACACTGTCAAATACCTCTACCCCTTCAATGGGATCTCCTGTACCCTTCTCAAAAACATAACCCTTTATCTCCCCCGAAGGCACTTTCTTCCGGTAAATAAATCTCACAGGAATCATCACCCTCACCTTTACCGGTTTTCCCCTTTCCGTTGCAGGCCTGAACCTTAATTTTGAAGCCCAGGAAAGCGCCTCTTTATCAAGAAGAGGATGCAGATGAGTTGCAATTGATATATTTTCAGGGTAGCCCTTTTCATTTACATCCAGAACCACCTGAACTTCACCCGAAACAGACACACCAGAAGGATAGGTAAGTGGAGGTGAATAAATGATCTCTGGTGGAGTGATACCTGCTACCGGTGAGGAAAATGAAAGTAATTTCGCTGTAAATCTGGTTGAAAAAAGAAATACAAAAAGAAAGTAGAAGAAGAGATTACTCTTCTTCCTCATGGTGAAATCTTCCTCTTCCCCATCCCAAACCTCTTCCATATCCACGTCCACGACCTCTTCCCATTCCTCTTCCCCATCCCATTCCCCTGCCATAACCATGGCCAAAACCGTGACCATGGCCAGGTCCATGGTCAAACCCCTGCCCAAAGTGATGACCCTCATGAACACTTCTCTTCATTGTGGGTGCTTCTGCGGGGGTCAATTCGCCACTTGCTATTTTCTCAAGTGCTTCCTTAACAGTAATTCCTCTGGCAATATAAACAGGGATTCCCATTTCACTGAGTCTTTC